>CANRCU010000152.1 GCA_947629215.1 uncultured Clostridia bacterium | reverse complement strand
GTATTGCAAGGTCCTCCTTTGGTGTTTTGTTTTGTGGTAAATTCAATTATACCATAAAAAGGTTGGACCTTGTTTTTAATTTTTAGTGTTACCTATCTATTGTACCTCAACATTTTTGAAAAAAAATCTTAATTGATTCGGATAAGACAGCTTTACAAAAAAATTTGTATTTTTTATCCTTAAATCATAAATCAAGTGCCGAAATACGGCAGAAAGGAGAAAAATACAATGAAATACGGATATGCGAGAGTATCAACAAGGGAACAGAAGGAGGATAGACAGCTTATAGCCCTGAGGGAGTATGGTATTGCCGAATACAATATCTTTGTCGACAAGCAGAGCGGAAAGGATTTTGAAAGGTATGAATACCAGTTGTTGATGAAAATTTTAAAGGAGGGCGATGTGGTCGTTGTAAAAAGTCTTGACAGGCTGGGGAGAAATTACAGAGAGATGATAAGGCAATGGCAGTACATAACTCAGGATGTAAATGCCGACATAGTTGTTTTGGATATGGAGTTATTGGATACCACACGTCACAAAGACCTGCTCGGTACGCTTATTAGCGAGATAGTTTTACAGTTGTTGAGCTATGTTGCCGAGAGCGAGCGTATTACAATAATGCAAAGGCAGGCGGAGGGTATAGCCGCCGCAAAGGCAAGAGGTGTGAAATTCGGCAGACCAAGGCTGTTTACGGCAGATGATTATATTGATATTTTCATAAAATACAGGCAGAGAAAAATTTCAAGGGAGAATGCAATTAAAAAAATCGGCTGCAGCAAATGCAGTTTTTATAATATGCTTGCCGAATTGAGAAAAAGCGGCAAAGTATAATATGTTTAAATAAGTGTAATTTGCCGAACGGATAAGGTTTTATCGTGAATACACAGACAAAAAGGATTGATGAGCAAACAGCATATAAATGCTTATTTGCATCGGTCCTTTTGTCTGCAAAATTTACTTGTTTCTGTTTCTTTTATTCGACAGCAGCATCTGCGTTGTACCCTGCGGTTTTGTGGGGGCTTCGGCAGCCTTGGGTCGTTTTATCGTTTTTTCTTTTTTGGGCAGCTTTATAACGCCGATGCGTCTGAGAAATATCTCTGTCAGGAACAACAGCAAAGCAAGCGGCAGCAGCCATTTATATAATACAGGGCTGTGTTTTACTTTATACTGCCGCGGAGTGAATACCTCCGAGGGGGCTGTTATGAAATTTATATTTTCACCGCTGATATTCTTTAAAGCCTGTGATTGATAGTTCAGGTCAAATTCCCTTGAATAGCCTATATCAACACCGTCGTTTATAACGCTTTCATTACCTTCCGAATCCGTTACGGAAATATTTATCGTATAGCTGCCCTGTTCAAGCTTTTCCGTTTCCGCTTCATAATGCCCTATGGAGGTCTGCGAAAGCTCTATTTTTTTGTTGTTTATACTGCCGCCGTTGACCGACTGCGGAGCGTTGGCAAAATCTATCGAGATAATGCCTTTTTTGCCGTTTTCCGTATAAGATATTTCACCGTCAAGACCGCTTGGTCTGCGCATTGTTGAGGAAACAAGGTTTTTGAGTATCGTCCTGCCTTCGGCAGAGGACAACCAATCTCCGCAAAAATTCTGCATATCCGAGGTAAAAGCAGCTGTTCTGCCAAGACCATACTGCCATGTGCTTAGTATCGGGTCGCCAAATTCGCTCGAAAGTATCATTTTGCCGGCTGTTTTGTTTTTTGCGGCAATATAGCCGTAAAGCGCGGGTATACTGTCAATGCCGTTTATAATTTCATCATCGGAGCTGACGGACGGATAGAACATACCGTTGTTTATGTAATCACGTCCGGCAAGTTTTGCTTCTCTTGAAAAAATATTCGGCAGGTCGGAAAATTCATCCGTATAATAATATCTTCCGCCGCTTTTTTCGGCAAGCCCTTTTAAGAGCGAGGTGTCGGAATCACTGCCCACGGCAATTGTCGAAAGCGTGATATTTGCTGCTTTCATATTTTCGATAAGCTCGTCATATCCCTCTGTTTCAGCCTGACCGTCGGTCATAAGTATTATATGTTTGTAAACAGCCGTGCTTTTGAGTATCTCGTTGTAAGCCTCTTGCAGCGAGGGCAGAATGCTTGTTCCGCCGCCTATGGATATGCCAGATATTTTCTTCATTATGCTGTCGGTACTGCTGCCTACGGTCGTGGGTTCTACCACCCATTCACCCTTGTCGTCAAAAGCGAGCACAGCCACGGTATCATTTGGGTTGAGATTCTGCACAGCGCCTGCCATTGCGTCTTTTACCATAGACAACTTGGTCCTGCCGTATTGTCCGTCGGACATACTGCCCGAACGGTCGGATACCATAAAGAACGCTACATCGCCGTTTATCTCTTCATTTACCATATCCATGTCAACCGGTAGTATTTTTTCCATTATGCTGTCTTTATAGTTGCCAAGCGCAAACGAATTTTCACCGCCCGTTACAATAAGTCCGCCGGAGGAGTTGCGCACATATCCTTCAAGATTTTCAAGAAAATCATCGCTCATATCTTCTATCGGGCAATCGGCTATGATAACAAGGTCGTTTTCGCCAAGTTGTTCCGACTGCTGCGAATATGCCGATATATCTGCGCGTTTTGCGTTTAAGCCGAAACTGCTTACAAGTCCGTATATATTCTCGCCGCTGCCGTTTTTCTCCAAAACAAGGGCAACGGGCGTATCCTGAACATAGGTGTGTTCATAAAGCGTGTTGTTTTCGGTATAAGTATCCTTTTCGGGCGTTATCACGCACTTATATACAACATTGTTGGTGTCGTCCGCATGGTCGCGCACAACAAAACGGTTTTCGCCTTTTTCTATCTTCAGCTCGTTTTCATATATGACCCTGTTGTTTTTGTAAAGCACGGCTTTGCAGTTTTGAGCGGTCAGACTGTCTATTTGCAATGTTATATCAAAATTGGTGTTTTTGTTTATTTTAGACGGCAGTTTAAGACGGCTTATCTGCACTTCGTTTTCAAGCTCCGAGGCAAGATTGACTATATCTATATCAATATCGCTTTTGGCTATTGATGCCGCATTGCCCTTTGTTTCTTTACCGTCGGTAAGCAACACGATGTGCTTGCCCCTTTCGTCCGAAAACAGTCCGGACGCAGTATTCACCGCATTTTCTATATCGGTTTCCGTTTTGTCTATAACTACTGACGGAGAGTAGGATGTTTTGTTGTTATTAAGCCCGCTGTCTACCGACGAATTGCCGCCGAATGCCATAAGCGCCGTAAAATCGCCGGGTTTTCTGTTTTTAAGAGAGTTATTTATAAATTCGACTGCTTTGGGCTGTATATTGTTCATACTTTCCGAACGGTCAAGTATAAATACGGTGTCCGTATCGGTCGTTTTTGTCGTGAAAGAAAAGTCCGTTATGCTGCATATCATCAATATAAATATTATTATTCTGAGGCATATCACACGCTTGTCGGCTTTTATTCTTATAAGATAAATAATTATCTCGGCAAGCATAATTATAAGCGCAAGTATCAGAAAAATATGACGCAGCTTGTAATTGACGGTTATTTTATCGCTGTTTTGCGACATTTTACCGTCGATTATATAAGATGTATCACAGTTGACCGCTATTTTGGCGGTTTCTTTACCGTTTTCGTAAAGCGAATATATACCGCAGCTTTCGGGTATAAAACTGCCGTTTTTAATTTCTTTTTTCTTGCCTTCGGGGTCTTGTATCTCCGCAGTGACCGTATCGGGTCTGATGTTCGGAACAGCGGGTTCGCCCGCAATAAACTGCTGAGCATTAAGGCGGCTTTCGTCAAAATCATTCAGGATATTATATATAAGTATCGGGAAATCCATTTTAAGCGGAAGGTCGGAATCATGCAGATCAAAACCGCAGACAAAAACATTCCTCCCGTCTGCCTCGCCCTGCGACATTATGACACGTCCGCCCGATGTGAGCATGGGCGAAAGACTGTTGCTTTCTATTCCGCGCGAACTGCGCACACTGAAATCAAGGTCGTTAAAATAACCGCCTTTGCCTGTCGGTATCATCTCGTCGGTTATTTCTTTTGCATCGGTAGCGGTGAAAAGCCCCTGACCGTCACAGTTAAATATCATCACATCGCCGTCGTCGGGATAACTTTCGGGTGTTATGCCGTCAAACACATAACAGTCATATCCCTTTGCGCCGTTGTATTCGTCGCCTTTGTAAAGCTCTACATCGGGCTGTACATTAAGCGCCTTTTCCAGAAAAATATTGCCCTTGGTTATAAGCAGCACTTTTTTTATGCTTTCGCCCGCAATACCCAAATAACGCGTATCGTCAACGGGCAGGCTGTCTTTGGGCGAAATATCCGCCACGACTTCGCTTGGCATAAAATCCGTATCCGCAAGCGCCTGAGTTTTTGAACCGGGCTGTATGGTCACAATAAAACTGTCTATAATTTTGTTGTCGGCATAAATACCTATGGTTTTTTCGACGGGCTTTGTACCGCGGTTTTCAACAAGCGCAAAAATGCTTACGCCGCCTTTGTCATTGACTTTTCGGCTTAAATTGGTGACAGCGCAGTTTTCGTTGTCTTTGCTCAGGTCTATCTGATCGTATTCTCCGTTTAAGACCGTTTTGTTGTCGCTGAAAACATATACTTTGGTATTTTCACCGCCGAGGCTGTCTATCAAAGCAGCCGTTTTCTGACCGTCGCAGCCGCCGAATGTGCCTTGTATCGAATTTACGGCTTTGCGCAGAGAGAGCTTGTCGGTCTGACGGTTAGACAGTATTTGCGGGTCTGTATTCAGTGTGACTACGCTGACTAACTGTGTCGGCGGTTTGTTGTCGATAAGTTTTACAGCCTGTTTTTTTGCCTCTTCAAGACGGCTTGGCTGAACGTCCACAGACTGCATTGATAAACTGTTGTCAATGACGATTATCAGATTTTCCGATGCGATACCGCGGTTTATGTATGCCTCTGTGAGCGCAAGCGTTATAAGCAGCGCGGACAAAAGATTGAGATAAAGAAATATGTTGTTTCTGAGCTTTTGCAGAAAAGAAACACCGCTTTTGTCCGTGCGAATCTTCTCCCATAAATAAAGGCTTGAAACCTGCTTTGTCTTGCTTTTTTGCTTGACTGTGTAAAGCACTATGATAACAGGCAGGCTTATCATCGCAAAAAAACCGGGTAAATTAAAAAAATGCATAAATAAAGAAGCCTCCTATTATAAAAAAGAAAAAATATTTGTGTACGCCGTTAAGCGGCGGGATTTTCGGTAAAAACAACTCGTTTTTCTCTTACGGCAAGAAAAAGTTGCTTTCTTGCCGTAAGTTTGCCTTTGCTGTATTTAACTCAAATCAGTAAAATAATCCTTGACTATATCTTCCATACCCGACGGCAGCTCACCCTTTGACACATCGTCCAAAGCGTCCACTCTGTACTGTTCGACCACCGTGTCATAAGGCACTATATCGCCCGCGGGTCCGTCGCTTGTTTTTTTGCCTTTTGTATATTCGCCGTCGCCGCTTTCGGTGCCTTTCAATTCCGCATCGGTCATATTGTCCGTATTGAGTTTTGTGTAAATATTTTCGTTGTTTGTATGACCGCTGCCTCTGCCGGAACCGCCGTCTCCGTTTTCGCTGCCGCTGTCGGAGTTGCCCTGACCGCCTTGACTGCCGCTATCCGAGCCGCCTTGACCGCCGCCGGAATTATCTTGACCGTTTTTGTCGGAGTTACCCTGTCCGTTTTGAACTGGATCGCCTTGACCGTTCTGACCGTTTTGCCCGTTTTTATCGGAATTGCCTTGACCGTCCTGACCGTTTGTGTCGGGATCGCCTTGATTGCTGCCTGTGCCGCTTGTATTTTTGCCGCCGCTCTGAGGCTTGCC
>CANRCU010000151.1 GCA_947629215.1 uncultured Clostridia bacterium | reverse complement strand
GCTCTATAAGACATGCAATAGAACAGGGATTTGACACTTCAAACAGTTTCTATGTCAAGATATTTAATGTTATGCCAAAACAAAGGCCAACAAACAAAGTTTTCCTTAAAGCCGTGATAACATATATAAACAATAATATATGAGCTGAGGTCAAAATAATAGATAGAGTCAAAGATATTTGTACACGGCACAAATATCTTTGGCACACCTGCTGTTCTGTCAGAAACCATCTGTTATAGGTACGTAGCGTAAGCGGAGTACGAAATCTTTAACTGTTATATTCTCTTCCACAAACTGTGTATTGCGTTTTTACAGTTCTTTTATCTGTTTTACGGAAAGAATGGTATTATCATCAATTTTGATTCGGGGTAAAACTTTATCCACCGTGAAATAGCCGATAAAGATACCCTATGAGGCAATTCCAAAGTATTTTATTATTTGTGATTCAAAAAGGATACATGCTTCCATTCACTTTTATGCCGTTTTTCCTACTCTTGATTTTAATATGCGGGCCAATTATATAATATGTTATCCCACATGTATATTAATTCAACATATCTTATGTTAATATATCCCCAATATTTTTTGCCTTTCTTTTTTTTATTATTACTGTGGATAAATACAATATAATATGCTCCCATACAAGAATAAAATTCTTCAACAAATTCGACAAACCATACTTTTGAATTTATCTTATTGATCAATTCATTTAAATTTATGTCGCGTATATATTTTAAAGAAAACAACGACATAATATTAATACTTCTTTCTACTTTAATGGTAATATCATCCAAATTTGCCTTTTTAATAATCAACTGTGACGGAGAAGAATGATATGTATTATTATCTAAATCATTTCTAATAATAAAACCGGTTTCATTAAAGTAAATATATATATCTTTCTTTTTTAACTCTATGCAATCTATTTTGCAATCAGAAAGAAGTATTGAAGGATATTGATTCTTTTTAATATTCAACCAATTCAAGGTTATTCTCCTATTCTGTAGGTTAAATTGAGTCCGTTTCAAATTTTGTTCGATATATATTGAGCAAATGGCAGGACAAATTTTCTGCCATTTACTTTATGATATTACAACAGCACAGCATTGTCAAGACTACTTAACAGCATTTAGTCTTTCTCCGAAATAAATCATAAGCTGCGCTCTGATTTTACCCCGAACCCCACGATTTTATAGTCAAATTTACAAACCGTTGATTTGTTAAACCATTTTTAAACTGTTTTTCATCATTATTTCGGACACTTTTTCAATATCCTCACCCGTTATAAGGCAAAAATTTTCAACAGCCTTCTTCATTGTGAGGCAGCTGCCCGCAAGTACACCGCCTGCCTTAACAGTCTTTCCGTCAAAATATACTTTTTTATTGCAAAACTCATATTCTCCGACAACGCTTTGCATTGCGCTCATAGCGTCTGTAACAAGCACAATATTTTCGATGCCGACCGTTTTATATACAAGCCTTATCGTATCCGGGCTGAGATGATATGTATCGGCTATTATTTCGCACGGCAGACCCGAAAGCAGCGCCGTTTTCGTTATCGACCCGTTTCGGTGGTGTATTCCGCGCATTGCATTAAAAAGGTGGGTAAAACCCGCAACGCCTGCCTCTATTGCCTTTTTGGTAAACGTTCCGTCGTCATCGCTGTGTCCGAGCGTGACCGTACCGCCGTTTTGAGTAACATATTTTATAAAATCAACGGCATTCTCCGCCTCCGGCGCAACGGTAAACCTCAGCGGCAGACCGTATTGCGAAAGCTCGTCAAAGAAAGCCACATCACAAGGCAGTATATTTTCCTGCGGCAAAACACCGCTCTTTTGCCGACTGATGAACGGTCCTTCTATATGCACGCCTATTATAGCCGCACCGCTCTGCATTTTTTCGGCATCGGCTATTGCTTTTACACGTTCTTTCATTACCGGCAGACTGTCGCCGACAAGCGTCGGCGTCCATGCCGCCACACCGTCTTTTTTCAGCAAGACCGCAAGTTTGGCTATCTCGGATGCGTCGGCTTTCATCAGGTCTATACCGTAACCGCCGTGAATATGTATATCTATCGTTTCCATAAAATTCCCTCTAATTTTAATACAAGTTTTCAAATTAGGAATATTATACAATAAATCCCCAAAACTATCAACCAATATTAAATATTTATTTCAACTTTCAAATTTACTTGTACATACCGACCGATTGTGTTATACTTAGAATAATCGTTAACATCTATACGGGCGGTCAATGCCCGACTATAACAAAAAAGGTATAATTATGACAGAAAAATTGATAAACAGGATAAACGAGCTTGCCCGTAAAAGCAAAACGGAAGGTCTATCCGCCGCCGAGCTTGAAGAGCAAAAGAAACTTCGCGCGGAATATATTGCCGAATTTCGCAAAGGTTTTGAGCAAAATTATCTTGAAAATATGTATTTTATCGACGAAAACGGCAATGAACACAAAATAGCAAAGAAAAATGGATCTATCTGTAATAATCGTAAACTATAATACAAAAGAGCTGACCGAGCAGACAATACAGGCAGTTTTTGATACCACACATAAAATCGAATATGAGATAATAGTTGCCGACAATTCCTCAAAAAAAGAAAAGTCTTATTCCTCCGACGACAGCCGTGTCACAGTTATTTCAGACGTCGAAAACAAGGGTTTCGGCTATGCCTGCAACATCGGTGCAAAAAAGGCGGTCGGTCGCTATCTGCTTTTTTTAAATTCGGATACGCTCATGCAGCCCGATACGCTTGACAAGTCGGTCGCATATATGAACGAACACCGCGATATAGGCTGCCTTGGAATAAGAACACTGCTTCGCGACGGTACTCTTGACCATGGCTGCAAGCGCGGTTTCCCTACACCGCTGAATGCTTTTTGCTATGTAACAAAACTTGACAGGCTTTTTCCGCAAAGCAAAAAAATGGGCGGCTACCGTATGAGTTATATCGACGAACACACCACCTGCGAAGTTGACAGCGTAAGCGGCGCTTTTATGCTGATACCGTCCGATGTATGGCAAAAAAGCGGCGGTTTTGACGAAAGTATATTTATGTACGGCGAAGATATAGACCTTTGCTACCGCATAAAGCAAAGCGGGCTTAAAGTTGTCTATTATGCCGAGGGGCTTATGATACATCTCAAAGGTCAAAGCGGTCTTAAAACCAAAGATCCCGCGGTCATAAGGCATTTTCGCGATGGCATAACCATATTTTACGATAAATATTACAAAGACAAATACAACTTTTTTGTTACCTTTCTTATGCATTGCGGGTTAAATTTATATTATCTGCTCGCGCTTATCCGTTCGAGGTTCGATAAATGAGTAATTACAATGTTGATATATTGACAGCGGTATGCAACGGCGAAAATTTTCTTGAAAAACAGCTTGATTCTGTCTTGTCACAAAATTACGATAATTTTCGCATAATTATCTGCGACGATAATTCCGCCGACAATTCACGGCAAATAATAGAAAATTTCAAAAAACGCTCACCCGACAAGATAAAAGTTATATTTAACGAAAAAAATATGGGCGCAAAAGAAAATTTTTTCAAGCTGCTCTCACTATCGACAGCCGAATATATAATGTTCTGCGATCAGGACGATATTTGGGATAATAATAAAATACGCCTTACACTCGATCATATGAAAAAACACGAAAACGGCAGACCCACGCTTGTTCACACCGATATGTCGGTCATAGACGAAAACGGCGCCACGCTTGCCCCGTCTTTCACAAAAATGCAGAAAATAGACGTCACAAAAACGGCGCTGAACGAGCTGCTTGTTCAGAACACTGTAACGGGCTGTACAATGATGATAAACCGAAAACTGGCTGATATTGTGAAATATCCCGTCTGCCCTACCCTGCACGACTGGTGGATAGCCTTAACAGCCTGTTTGTTCGGTCAGATATTTTTTCTGCCCGAACAAACCATGCAGTACCGCAGACACAGCCATAATATAAGGGGCGCAAAGAATATGTCGAGCCTTGGTTATATTTTGTCACGCGCAGCCGATAAGACGGACGCAGTTAATATGCTGAAACTCGGATATATACAAAGCGCCGAGCTTGCAAAGCTCTACGCCCCCTTTCTCTCCGACAGCCAGTCGGAAATACTCAATGCCTATGGCAAATGTGTCGATGAAAATAAGTTAAAACGATTGATGACAATAAAAAAATACGGTATATGGAAACAGGGTATTGTCCGCAAGGTCGGACAAATACTGTTTTTATAAGAATTGTAGGTATAAAAATGGGACATATTAAAAGGATATTCAAAAAATACGGCTTTGTCGGTCTTGTCGACGAGGGGATACGTCAGTTGCAATACAGACAAAAAGCCTATTATTATTTAAACGAAAGCGCTCTCACCGATGATGAGAAACAATTACAAAAAGATGCCGATTTTAAAGAAAATATATTGATAAGCCTTGCCGTACCCGTTTACAACACGCCCGAACATTATCTGAGGGAAATGATAGAATCTGTGTTGGAACAGACCTATTATAATTGGGAGCTGTGCATAGCGGACGGCAGCGACGGCGACCACGGCTATGTACGCAGTATAATAAAAGGCTATGCCGAACTCGACAGCCGCATAAAATATGCTTGCCTTAACAGCAATCTTGGCATTGTTGGCAACACTCAAGCCGCAATAAAAATGGCCGAAGGCGAATATATAGGTCTGCTCGATCATGACGATGCCCTTGCGCCCAATGCGCTTTACGAATGCCGCCGTGCAATAACACAGGGAGCCGATGTTATATATTCAAACGAAGTCACCGTTGACGAACAGCTTGACAAGCCGCGTATAATACATTTCAAGCCCGAATTTTCGCCGATAAATCTTTTGGCTCAGAACTATATCTGCCATTTTTTGGTCTTTAAAAAAGAGCTTTACAACAAAAACAATCTGAGGGCAGGTTATGAGGGTTCTCAGGATCATGACTTGGTATTGCGGCTTTGCGAAAGCGCCGCAAGGGTATATTTTATACCGAAAGTGCTTTATTTCTGGCGCAGACACAAATCGTCAGCCGCCTCGGGCATAGAGGCTAAACCATATTGTATCGAATCGGGGCGCAAAGCCGTGCAAAGCTATATTGACAGTTTGGGTTATTACGCCACCGTCAGTGCCTATAACGATATGCCGCTTTATCATATTGATTTTGAAACAGTTGACGATGCCGCGCCTGTTTCAAGGCCGACAAACTATAATCTTGACATTGCCTTTGAAACATCGGAACATGCTTATATTTGTGAAAAAAATATGACTCCCTATGATGTGGAATCCATAAGGCAGCTTATGATATATGCTCAACTTGACAATGTTGCCGTAGTAGGCGGTATACTTCTTAAAGGCAAAAAGATAGTCGGCGGGGCATACCGCATGGACGCAGAGGAATTTCTCACACCGTCATACAGCGGTATACTTTCAAACGGCTATATGCGCCGTCTGCTTATACCGCAAAATGTTACGGCACTTGCAAACACGGCAGTCATAATAAATAAAAACGTCTATAAAGAACTGAAAGGCTTTGACGAACGGCTCAGGGATAAAGAGCGTATGGCAGATTTTTGTATACGCGCATGGCAGGCAGGCTATGATGTTATTTTTAATCCTCTGGCAAAATTCAGGGTGACCGGCAAGCAAAAAAAAGAAAAAAAAATATCTGCGGTCTTTAAATCCAAATGGAAAGACACCGTTATCCGCGACGACCCTTATTTCAGCGAAGACCTTATGTGGTATCAGAAATAGCGGCAGTTCCTGTTGAGGTACAATAGATAGGTAACACTAAAAATAAAAAACAAGGTCCAACCTTTTTATGGTATAATTGAATTTACC
>CANRCU010000150.1 GCA_947629215.1 uncultured Clostridia bacterium | reverse complement strand
ACGTGAACTCGGCGTTATCAATATCGGCGGCGACGGCTTTGTTACGGTAGACGGCAAGGAATATGCCGTTAACAACTATGATGCTATCTATGTCGGACAAGGCGTTAAGGAAATATCTTTTACGGCAAAGGATGCTGCTTGCCCGCCTAAGTTTTATATGATATCGGGTACGGCTCACAAGGCTTATCCTACGGTCCTTATATCTTACAACGACGCTAACCACAAACCTCTCGGTTCACTTGAGGACTGCAATAAGAGAACTATCAATCAATACATACACGACGAAGTTTTTGCAAGACTTTCCGAGCGTGACGGTGTAGAATACGGCAGCTGTCAGATAGCTATGGGTCTTACAAAACTTGATCCCGGTTCAAACTGGAATACAATGCCTTGCCATACACATGAAAGACGTATGGAAGTTTATCTTTATTTTGATATTGAAAAAGATAATGTTGTGTTCCATATGATGGGTAAACCCGACGAAACACGTCATATCGTTATGAAGAACGAAAGCGCTGTTATATCGCCAAGCTGGTCTATACACAGCGGTGTCGGTACAAAAGCTTACACATTTATTTGGGGTATGGTCGGCGAAAATAAGGATTATGACGATCAGGACTGGTTAAAAACAGGCGAATTGAAGTAATAAAGTCAAGAACGGGGCTGTTTCGGAAACAGCCCCGTTTTATATTTTATTGATTTGGTATGTATTTATTTTCAAATTCTTCGGGCGGAACAGGCTTGCCGAAATAAAAGCCTTGGTAAAAATCGGGGTCAAGTTTTGCTATGTTTTCAAGCTCTTCTTTGGTTTCGATACCCTCGACACAAACTTTTATGTCGATGCTGTGCGCTATTTCGATAATATGCCTTATAAGATCATAGCAATATGCCTTGTCGCTGCTTGCGGCAACAAAGTTACGGTCTATTTTGATGCAGTCGGCATTGAGCTCGTTAAGATAAAGTAGGTTTGAATAGCCCGAACCAAAATCGTCAAGCGCAAGAGAGATATTATTATCTCTTATTATTTTTGCGTATTTTTTTGTTATATCATTTAAAATATTCCCACTTTCGGTAAATTCAAGCAGCATACTCCAGTTATCCAGACCGTTTTCCTTTATTATATCCAGAATTTCCTGCATTATCTCGTGTCTTTCAAGCTGAACATAACTAAGATTAACGCCTACGCGGAATTTCGGGAAATGCTTTTTCCATTTTTTGCATTGTTCAACAGCACGCTGTAATACCCACCTGCCGATAGGTATTATAAGACCGCTTTCTTCAAGCAGTGGTACAATAATATCGGGCGATACATTGCCGAAAGTGTCGCTCGTATATCTGAGCAATGCTTCACACGCGCATAATTTGCCACTTTTAGCATTGAATATAGGCTGGTAGTATACATCAAAACCATGAAAACCGTTTTTGACGGAAAATTGCATTGCGCTTATAAGCTCACGGCTTTTATTATATTTTTCGTAATGTGCGTTTTCGAAAATATAAAAACTTTTGCTTTGAAGATTTCTTGCATATGATGCCGAAAATTCACATTTTTTGATCGTATCTACAACATTGTTACAGTATTCGCTGCTGAACACGGCACCGCAGCGCAGCTTAAAGGCGTATCGGTAGTCCGATTTGTCATTTACGGCAACGGCGGTATCGTTTATTTTTTTGAAAAGAGAGAATGCATCTTTTTCATCACCGTATTCGGAAAAAATCATAAAAATACCTCTGCCGTGATAAAAACATTCCTGGTCTTGTTTCAGATTGTCACGTATAGCATTTGATATTATACCAAGCATTGTATTTACATTTTCTTCGCCATGTTTTACAAGCAGACCGAAAATATTTCTTACAAAAAGACGCATTATATAGCCTGTGTTATATTTTTTTAAATTGAATCGGTCTTTGAACTGACCCATGCCCCTAAAGCCTGTTACATTATCTGCACGGCGTTTCTGACCAAGCTCGGTTATTGTGCCGACAACAAGGTCTGAGTTGCCGTGTTCCCCTTTTATAAGATGAGAGCGGCAGCATACCCATACCGTATTGCCCATTCGGTCAAACCAACGACATTCCAGACAGTTACCGTTAACTTCTTTGGATTTAAACTCCGATATTTGCTGCAAAAGCATCGGATAATCATCGGGATGCATAAATGTTGCGAAAATTTTGGATGCATTGCCGAAACTTTTGTTGGGCATACCAAATTTTTTTGCGGCTGCTTCCGTAGTCGAAAAAACATCTTTGATAGGATCGCTTATAAATACATAGTCGTCAATGCATTCCCCCAAAGTTTCCAAGAGATCTATGATTTGATTGTAGTTGGTCGTATCCTGTTTCATAGAGTATACCTCCGCTTTTCATTCTGTTTATTATTTTAACATTTTTTTCATGATTTGTCTATACATTAAAAATATTTTATTAAAAATATATCAATTTGTCGTGGAGTAAAATTTTTCCTGTACAGCTTGACATTTTATGCTTTAAATGTTATGCTGATATTGAACAGCATTGACAATTTGAACCTACATATGCATTAGATTTAAGATATATTTATAAATCGCTTAATAATGAAAAGGACCTGTTTGGAGGTTAAAATATGAAGCTATCACATAAAAGATGTATATTGTTGGTCATGTTGATACTTATTTTAATATCCGTGTATATATCATTCGGTATATAATTATTATAAGTATTATAAATTTAAGGGGAAATATTATAATGTACAAAAAGCCGGATGTTATGTTCCCGAAGTTACCGAATTATATTCCGAGCTTGAGTCTGTAATTTTTCCTTATATCGGTATAAAGCAGTATCCTCCTGCAAACATGTATTAGCAGTTTGAAAAATAGCAGACGCAATTTGGACGGCGGTAAAGGTTGCAAAAGAAAAAGAATGTGTTATACTAAATATGGAAACAATATTTCGGTATATATATCTAATGCAATAAAACAGCTTTCCTATAATATTCGTAAGCAAAGCTGTAAATTTATACTACTTATCATATATGGAAATTATATCCGGTATGATTTTTGTTAAAACGGATCGAAGATCCCTGTATCAAAGGAGGCAGTTTATGGAAAAGTTATCTATCAAGGCTGAATTGCAGTCAAATCCTTATCCCGGCAGAGGTATTATGATCGGCAGAAGTAAGGACGGTAAAAAAGCAATAACGGCATATTTTATTATGGGCAGAAGTGAAAACAGCCGCAATCGTGTGTTTGTGGAGGACGGTGACGGTATTCGCACACAGGCGTTTGATCCGTCCAAACTGACGGATCCAAGCCTTATAATTTATGCGCCTGTTCGTGTTTTGGGCAATAAGACTATTGTTACAAACGGCGATCAGACAGATACTATATATGACGGTATGGACAAGCAGCTTACTTTTGAACAATCGCTGCGCATACGCGAGTTTGAACCCGACCCGCCAAATTATACACCGCGTATTTCGGGCATCATGCATATAGAAAACGGAAAATATGCTTATGCAATGTCAATACTCAAAAGCGCAAACGGCGACCCGCAGGCTTGCAGCCGCTATACCTTTGCATATGACAATGCAATAGCGGGCGAGGGTCGTTTTATACATACTTATGCAAGGAACGAAGAACCTCTTCCGAGTTTTGAAGGCGAACCCAAGTTAGTGGATATACCCGACGAAGATATAGATACCTTTACAAACGAAATATGGGAAAGCCTTAACAGCGATAACAAAGTATCACTTTTTGTGAGATATATAGATATTGAAACAGGAAAATACGAATCAAGGATCGTAAACAAAAATAAGTGAGGTATAATATGAACGAATTGCAATTAAAATACGGCTGTAACCCTAACCAGAAACCGTCGCGCATTTTTATGGCAGACGGCAGCGAATTGCCTATAAAAGTTATTATGGGCAAGCCCGGTTATATTAACTTTTTGGATGCATTCAACGGCTGGCAGCTTGTAAAAGAGTTAAAAGAGGCAACGGGGCTGCCTGCGGCAACAAGTTTTAAGCATGTTTCGCCTGCGGGTGCTGCTGTTGGACTGCCGCTTGACGAAACGTTGAGAAAAATTTATTGGGTAGACGAAACAGACGAGCTTTCTCCGCTTGCCTGTGCATATGCAAGGGCAAGAGGCGCAGACAGAATGTCGAGTTTCGGCGATTTTATTGCGCTTTCGGATGTTTGTGATAAATCGACCGCAAAACTGATAAGGCGTGAAGTTTCCGACGGTGTGATTGCACCCGGCTATACGGAAGATGCGCTTGAGCTGCTTGCCCAAAAGAAAAAAGGCAATTATAACGTTATACAGATAGACGAAACCTATGTTCCCGAAAAAATCGAGAGAAAACAAGTATACGGTATAACTTTCGAGCAAGGCAGACAGGATCTGAAAATAGACAATGAGTTGCTTTCAAATATCGTTACGGAAAATAAAAACATACCCGAAAGCGCTTTGATAGACCTTAAAATAGCTCTTATAACTTTGAAATATACGCAGTCAAATTCCGTGTGTTTCGCAAAAGACGGTCAGGCGATAGGTATAGGCGCAGGTCAGCAGTCAAGAGTGCATTGTACACGTCTTGCCGGCTCTAAGGCTGATAACTGGTTTTTGCGTCAGTGTCCGAAAGTGCTTGAATTGCCGTTCAAAGATGACATTAAGCGCCCTGACAGGGATAATGCGATAGATGTTTATATCGGCGACGAATATGAAGATCTTCTTGCGGATGGTGCATGGGAGAAAGTGTTTACCGAAAAACCGGCTGTATTTACCCGTGAAGAAAAGCGTGCATGGCTTGATAAAATGACGGATGTTGCTTTGGGTTCTGATGCTTTTTTCCCGTTCAGTGACAATATCGACCGTGCAAAAAAGAGTGGTGTAAAATATATTGCTCAGCCCGGCGGTTCGGTAAGAGATGACCTTGTTATAGAAAGCTGCAATAAATACAAAATGGCAATGGCGTTTACGGGTATAAGACTGTTCCACCATTAAAATGATTCATACCTATAAAGGTTTTGTTATACGGTCAATTAAGAGGCAATCAAAAAAATCTTGAAATCATATACATTAAGTGTTAAAATAAAAACAAAGAAATTTTAAGGAGGAATGTATTATGGCATGTTTTGTTGTTCCTGCGGCAGAAGCTGTTGTAACGACTGCTGCAAAGAAAATAGCCGATAAAAAAGCAAACGGCGGGGAGATAAAAAATTCTTTTGTAAGAAAATTGGACAGACTTAATAATATGCTTTGGGGTGGCAGTATATTGTTGGCTTTTGAGCATGTATGGCATGGCGAGGTAACACCTTGGTTTCCGTTTTTGACAAATGCGACCAATGCAGCCGACAGAACGGAAATGCTGTATGAAATGGCAACTTCGGGCGTTGGTATGGCTGTGCTTGTTACGGGCGTATGGGCGGTTACGGTCATGTTCACAAATTCGCTTGAAAGTGTGCGGAAAACGGAGAGGGGCAAGGCAAAATGACTTTGCTTGTGACTGTATTTGCAGCCGTTATATCAACAAGTTCGTGGTATTTTGACTTGAATGACACGAAAAAACTCGGCAAACTTGCCCTTATGTATTGGGGCGCATCTTTGATGGGGCTTGTAGATGCTGTTGCCGAATATCTCAGAATCGGAGCGGATTATTTTACCCCGGCTGTGAAAGATATGATAAATGATGCTTTCCTTGGTTTTTCGGTCGTGGCAGTGGGGCTTGTGATATGGCTTGTATCTGTGCTTATCAGCGATCCCAACGGTAAGATAAAAGCAAGGCTCAGTCAATGATTGGTCCATAAAAATATAACAAAAACCACGGTTCTTTGCCCAATAGTGTGGTTTTGGCAATTATCAAAAGTTTTACGAGTGGCGTAGGTATATCTACG
>CANRCU010000149.1 GCA_947629215.1 uncultured Clostridia bacterium | reverse complement strand
CAACAATATCTTTGTAAATGACTGCGAAGTCGCAGGTCTTACAAAAGAGCAGGCGCTCGACAAACTCAATGCCGAGGTACAGACAGATCTTGACGAAAAATGTCTTAATCTTCAGATACCGGGTGGCAACAGCGAAGATGTTATAACATTAACTTATAAAGAAATGGGTATGCACTACGATTTTGCACCCGCTTTGGAGCAGGCTTACGAATACGGCAGAACGGGTTTGCCGGAACAACGCATAGCCGCCATAGAAGAGCTTGAAAACAAGGGTGAATTTTATACGGCTGAATACAGCTTTGATCACGATATGATAATTTCGGAGCTTAAAAAGCGCGAAAGTGAAATAAATGCCAAAATAAAAAACGGTAAAACAATGGATATTGACAGAACAGCCGATATGCTTGAACAAATGCTCAACATAGATTCATACGATTCGTTTATAGTCATTCCTGTAAAATAAATCAAAACAAGGGGAAAGTTCAAAATGGCTGAAAACAGCGGGTACAGCATAAAAATTCGCAGACGCAGGCGAAAAAACACAGCAAAGAAAAAAGAGAATAAAAAGTTAAACAAAGGTTTGCTGTTTTTGTTTGCAATTGTTGCATCCGCAGGCATTATCAGCAAATATGCGGTCGACAACAGCGAAGCCGTTTACCATATTATTTCGGCAAAGCCTGTTACGCATAAAACAGAGCCGCTGACATATCTTCATGGGGTTACGATAGACGGCATAGACATCGGCGGTCTGACCTATGAACAGGCAGAAAATCTGCTTTCCCTCTCTTTAGATACCAAAACGGAAGGCAATGCCGTAACTATCAAAAGCACCGACGGCAGCAAACAATACACATATTCTTATGATGATTTCGGCATAAGCTATAACGTTGAACGCGCTTTAAAAAACGCTATGGAAGTATGCACCGTTGAAGAAGAATATCTCTCAGACCTCAGAGCACTTGAAAACGGCGGTATAGATTTTTCGGTATATTCTTACAGCATACCTAAAATAACAAGCTTTGTGCGCGCCATAGCCAACGACAACACGGCATCGCCTAAAAATGCGACCTGCACGGGTACTGTCGGCAATTTCGACATTCAGCCCGAACAGATAGGCTACTCGGTCGATTTTGACAAGCTGCTTAAACAGACACTTTCAACCATTGACAGCCGCACTTTCAACAGCGTTATAAATTTTGATATAACAACCATACAACCGACTGTAACTACGGCAGATTTTGCCTATGTGGAAAACCGACTCAGTTCATTTGCAAGCCCCTACACCGGCGGTGACGAAAACCGTATACAAAATCTCCGCAACGGCTGCGCAAAAATAAACGGCACTATCGTCTATCCCGACGAAGTATTTTCCACAAATGATGCTTTCAATCCCTGCACCGAGGCAAACGGCTGGGCAAATGCGCCTACCATAGTCGGCGGAAAACTTGAGGACAGTATCGGCGGCGGTATGTGTCAGGTGTCAAGCGCTCTGTATGACGCTGTGCTTTATGCCGAGCTTGAAGTTGTTGAACGATATAATCATTCTTTAAAGGTAGGCTATTCCCCGTATGCCTTTGATGCAACACTTGCAGGCGATTACCTTGATTTGAAATTCAGAAACAATACGGGTTATCCCATATATCTTGAAAGCTATCTTACCGACAGCAACGTTGTTGTGAATATATACGGTTATAACAGATTTCCGTCCACAAGAACAATAAAATTCGAGAACAAATTTATTGAAGATATACCGCACGGCGATTATGAGATCGTCTACGACCCGGAATTACCCGAAGGAACTGAAGAAATCAAGGTATCTCAGCTTTTGGGCAAGAAATACGAGCTTTACAAATATGTTTATGAAAACGGTGTTCTGACAGAAACGATAAAAGTCAATACCAGCACTTATAAACCCCGTGACGGCGAAAAACATATAGGCACGGGAACCGCCCAAACCGCAGGAGAACCCAACACCGAAGAAAACTATGACGAAGATGACGATTAAAATTATAGCCACTTTAAAAACGGCGCAGTTCACATTACTGTGCCGTTTTTTCATAGTCAAAAATATCCTTATCCTCTGTATTCATACCGAATAACGCAATTTCCGTTATATCGGAAGTTCCGTTAAAAAACACCGCCGATCCTTAGCGGAAAGGCGGTATTTGTTTTATCTTCTTCTTGCTGCTTTTGCGGCTTTTCTTGCCTCACGTTTCTTTCTGCGTTTATCTATACGTTCATTAAATGCAACATATATTGCAGGTATAAGCAACAGTGTTACAAGTGTCGAGAACGACAGACCGAATACGACCGCAACAGCCAGACCGCGCATGGATTCGGAACCGTCTGCCTGTGAGATCATCATAGGCAGCATACCAAGCACAGTTGTAAGTGTTGACATAAGTATAGGTCTTAATCTCAAAGGACCTGCTGCAAGCATAGCTTCTTTATAGCTGAGACCTTCTTCTCTCATTCGTAGGTTTGCATAGTCTATAAGCACGATAGCGTTATTTATAACAACACCCGCAAGCATTATCAGGCCAAGCAGCGTCGTTACCGAAATGTTCTGACCGTATATAAACGTACCGAACAGACCACCCGTTATAGCGATAGGTATTGAGAACATGACTATGAACGGGAAACTGAATGCCTCAAACTCGGCTGCCATTATCATATATACCAGGAACAATGCAACTATCAATGCAATAGCCAAACCGGAGAAAGCTGTTGCCATATCCTCGGTCGAACCGCCGTATTTCCAAGTAACTGTCGAAGGCATATTAAACGATTGCATAGCTGCCTCAAACTGCTGCTGAAGCTGAGATACGGCATAACCGCTTTCCAATGCGCCCGTAATGGATACATAGTCGGTCTGATCTTCCCTTGAAATAGAAACGGGAACATCCTCGTCAACTATCTCGCTTATTTCACTAAGAGGAACAGCAGAGCCCGTACCGGTCGGTATAAGCAGCTCTTCCACATCCGTAAGATAATCCACCTTGCCGTCTTCAAGCACAACTTTTATATCGTACTCTTCACCGTCTATCTTGAATGTCGTCGGCGCCGTACCGGTAATATCGGTCCTGAGCAGGCTTGAGATAGATGCAACATTTATGCCAAGGTTATTTGCTTTTCTCTTGTCTATTCTTATTGTTGCGTTGGGGGATCTGTCCTCTACGGACGATTCAACATCCGTGATACCCTCAAAGCCCTTTACTATATTAAGTATACGATCCGAAGTCTTTTGCAACTGTTCGCTGTCGTCGCTGTAAAGTACAACTTCAAAATCACCCGAGGAATAACTTCCCATAGAGTTACCGGAATAACTTACGGTGATATCCGCGCCCGCTATATTCTTGACTCTGTCACGCATTTCTTCACCGACTTCGGCTGTGGAACGCTTACGCGGATGTTCTTTGTCGCCTTTTTTATAGAGCGATATTGTGATGCTTGCGCTATCCTCGCTTGAGCCCATTATAGCCGACGAGGCACTGTCGCCGCCCGCTCTTGCCGAAATATCCTTTATTTCCTCTATATCCTCTATTGCGTGTATAACTTTCCACGATATATCTTCCGTCTTGTCTATTGTTGTACCCTTCGGCAGCGAAATATCGATGCTGACCGAACTTTCATCCGTGCTTGACATAAACTCGGTATTCATATTGGGTATTACCATACCTGTGATAACAACAAACGCTATTGCGACCGCAACCGTAGCTTTCTTATTGTTGAGCACAACATGAATAAGCTTGTCATAACCCTTTTCAAGGGCTGTGATAACACCGCCCACAAGGTCAAGCACCCAACCGATAGGTCCTTTTGATTTTTTCGGTTCTACAACATCGGGCGTAAGCAGTACCGAACAAGCCATAGGCACAAAGGTCACAGATACGACCAATGATGACAAAAGCGAGAATACGATAGTAAGGCACAGATCATTAAAAAGCTCTGCTACAGTACCGCCTACCATTGTTATAGGCAGGAAAACTGCAACCGTTGTCAATGTGGAGGCAAGAACAGAATTTATGACCTCTGTACCGCCCTCTTTGGCGGCTGTTATCCTATCCTTGCCTTGCTCGAGTTTAACAAATATACTCTCCATAACAACTATCGAGTTATCGACAAGCATACCTATACCAAGCGTCAGACCACCCAAAGACATCAGGTTAAAGTTGACATTCATCAGTTTCATGACCGCAAATGTCGTTATTATGGAAACAGGCATTGAAACTGCGACCACAAGTGTCGAGCGTATCTCGCGCAGGAACAGGAAAAGTACGATCACGGCGAATATACCGCCCTGCAAAGCAGATGTACCAACGCTTGAAAGCGAAGTCTTTATGTAATCCGACGGGTCGAAGATAGTTGTAAACTCGATCTCGGGATAATCTTCCTGTATTTTTTCAATTTCATCAAACACTGCGTCAGCAACGTTGACCGTATTTGCCGTAGAGTTTTTTGAAATCGCCATAAAGATACTTTCTTTGTTGTTTGTATATGAGAAACCTCTGTTTTCGTCATATTTTTCGGTCACCGTCGCAATATCGCTCAGGAATACCGAACCGCCCGTACCCGTCGGTATGACAACATCTTTTATCTCGGTTATATCTCTGTATTCGCCCTTGATACGCAGCGTAAGGTTTTTATCGCCTTGGTAAACGCTGCCCAGAGGAGTATTTATATTTTCCGAAGCAAGCAGCCCCGTAACGGTACTTTCCGAAATACCGTAAGCACGCATTTTTTCCTGATTAAGAGCTACTTCTATGATCTTTTCGTCGCCGCCGATCATCGTTACCGATGCAACACCGTTCTGACGCTCTATACGCGGTACGATAAGATCGTCCATCATTTCTTTAAGATCGTTTATATCTCTTTTGTCCGATGTGGCTGAAACCATTATGTTGCCTGTCATCGAGGTGATGTCCAGTTTCATTACCGTAGGATCGCTCGCGTCTTCGGGCAGCATCGCTTTATACATATCCACACGTTCGCGCACGTCCTGTGCGGCAACATCGACATCGACAGAAAAGTCAAACTGTGCTGCAACGATACTGCTGCCTGCGGACGAGGTACTTTGCAATGTATCCAGACCGCTTACCGATGCAACGGCTTTTTCCATAGGTTCTGTTACAAGGTTCTTGATCTCCTCCGAGCTTGCACCGTCATAGCTTGTCATAACGAGCACAACGGGAATATTCATATTGGGCAGCATATCCAAGCCCATATTCATAAGTGACATAAGACCAAAGCTTATTGCGACTAACACGCACATAAGCGTTGTAACAGGTCTTTTAACAGATGCAACGGATAAATTCATCTTTTATTCCTCCTTGCCTTCTGTTGTTGTTTCGGTTTCTTCCTCTTCTTCGGGAAGCATGACCTCACTGCTGTTTGAAAGATAATTCTGACCCGATATAACGATTTGGTCCCCCTGTGATACACCGCTTACTTCGATATTTTCACCGTCGTCTATACCTGTCGTTACCTTTACTCTCTCAGCCCTCATATCGCTGTTGACTATATATACATACATTCCGTTTTCGTCCTCAAGCACAGTATTTCTCGGTACTACAAAAACATTGTCTGCCTGCTGTTCGGTAAACGAAACATGAGCCAACATACCGGGTTTGAGCTTGCCGTCGGGGTTATTGATCTCTATTTTTACTTTGAATGCGCCGTTACTTCCCGCAACCGGATCAATAGACTGTATAACACCTTTTACGGGTGCGTCAAATACGGCATCTATATTTACATCAACGCTCTGACCTACATTTATAAGGTTGATTATCCTCTCGGTAACATCAACATCAACGGTTACTTTTGAAGTATCTGCAATAACAAACGGCGCAGCGGCTGCGCTGACCATATAGGTAGGTTCGATATTCCTCTGCGTTACAACACCGTCAATAGGGCTTTTTACCTCTATATAATTAAGATTGCTCTTTAAAACGTCAAGCG
>CANRCU010000148.1 GCA_947629215.1 uncultured Clostridia bacterium | reverse complement strand
TTTCATAAACGGGGTCAATACGCCGTGGGAAAACTGGAACGATTTCGGCGGCAGCTTTGACGCGTCGTTCTGGAACTCACATTTCCGCGACCTGCACGAGATAGGCGTCAACGCGTCGCGCGTATGGATAAACTGCAACTTGACGGTCGGCATATTGCTGAGATCTGACGGGACCGTAGGTCGTGTGACCGAAAAACACTGGCAGGACGTCGACAAGCTTTTCAAGATCGCGGAGATGAACCACATGTATCTTCTGCCGACGCTTCTGTCGTTCGACCATTTCAAAAGCCCGGATTCGGCGAAGCAGTGGCGGCTCGCCGTGACGGACGATGAGGCACGCAAAAGCTACATCGAAAAATACGTCGTGCCGTTTGCGAAGCGGTACGGGAACAACCCGTATCTCTTCGGGATCGACCTCATGAACGAGCCCGACTGGGTGCATGAAAACGCCGAATGCGGTCAGCTCTCGCTCGATGCGCTTTCAAAATTCTTCGCCGAATGTACGGCGGCGATACATGAAGCGTGCCCCGGCACGCTCGTCACGGTCGGGGTCGGGATCATCAAATACAATTCCGTCAAGTACGAGGGAAACATCATATCCGACGCCGTGATGAAAAAATACGGCGGGGAAGACGCGTGTGTCGATTTTTATTCGACGCATTACTACGAATGGATGAAGGAGTGGTTCGGCGTCCCGTATACGACGTCTCCCGTTGGCTTCGGACTTGACAGGGGAAAGCCGTCGATCATCGGCGAGATCGCCGCCGACAGCTCCGAAAACCTCAAAGGGATATATGAAAAAGCGTACAAAAACGGCTGGTGCGGCGTCATGGAATGGGCGTCGAACAACGTCTCCGCCCACGCCGACAACTGGGACGATATAAAGGCGGCGACAGAAAACATCGTCAGCCTCATACCCGAGCGCGTTTTCCCGTTAGGGATTCCGGACGGGGAATAAAATGCACGGGACGCCGGTTCGGATGCAGTCCCGGCAGTCTGCCGCTTTAGAGAACAGACAATGACAAAAGAGCGCCCCGGCACGTCTGCCGAAGCGCTCTTTTCAAATGGTCTGTGAGATGCTCGCCTTACAGCGACGCGATGAACTCCGGCAGCGCCGTCTCGAATTTGACGCCGTACCAGTGCGAGGGATCGTCCTGCGTCTTCTCGATGCAGAGGACGGTGTAGTCAGCCGCTAATTTCGCCGCGTCATATGCCGATCTGCCGCGCATGAACGCGCCGACGAACGCGGATGCGTAGACGTCGCCGGTCCCGTGACAGCCCTTCGCGATCCGTCTGTGCTCGTAATACGAGCGCTCGCCGTGATCCTGCACGACGACGCCGGTCTTGCCCTCGCGGTAGCCGACGCCGGTCAGAATGACCGTCTTCGCGCCCGCCTCGGTCAGCTTGTCGAGCAGCTCCGAGATGTACGCTTCGTCGTACGTCTCGCGGTAAGGCATACCCGTGAGGAAGCACGCCTCGGTGATGTTCGGCAGGATGATGTCCGCCGAGAACGCGAGCGTCTTCATCGCCTCGACGTATTCGCCGTCGAACGCGGGGTAGAGCTTGCCGTTGTCCGCCATCGCCGGGTCGACGACGGTCACGCCGCCGTCGGCAAGAAGCTTGGCGAATATGTCTTTCACGTAGTCGATCTGCTTCGTGCTTCCGAGATATCCGGTGTAAACGGCGTCAAAGCGGATGTTTTCCTTGTTCCAGTGCGCGGCGATCGCGGGGATGTCGTCCGTCAGGTCGCGGACCGTGTAGCCGGTGAAGCCCGCCGTGTGCGTCGAGAGGACGGCGGAGGGAAGGATGCACGTCTCGATCCCCGCGGCGGAGAGTATCGGGAGCGCGACGGTGAGCGAGCACTGCCCGACGCACGAAATGTCCTGTATCGTAAGTATTTTTTTGTATTCCATGTTGTGCCTCTGTATGGAAAAAAGTATGCAGCCCTGCCGTTGCCGTAGGGTTTGGAGTATAATACCACAAAGGCGCGGCGTTGTCAATCAGTTAAAGGGGAAAAGGGAAGAAAAAACATTAGTTTATCTCGGAAAGGACAGCCACCATTTTACTTATTTTAAGAGATAATTAACTCAATGTTATTTAATATAAACTCTTGAGCTTGCCTTGAAAAAAGCATTTGTGCTTTAGCTTCCCCTGTTCTTGGATCAACGACGGTTTGCTCAATAATTCCTATTTGTGTTGATAGAGGAGTAATGGTTTTAACATTTCTGTTTACAACGGTAGGCTCTTTTGATTCAGAAATGTATCCTTGCTTTAGGAGCCATTTATTGATTGTAGTTAGTGACAATTTTTCCATTATTTCTGTGTTGACTACAGAGTTTATGTTTTTCACAAATGCAGAAGGGACGATTGGGCAGTTTGTTATCCTTATGCTCATCTTTTGCTTCGGATTTATTGAAAACACCGCTTTCTTTTTTACAATCTTATATCCATGCGCAGATTCAGCTTCGGACATAACTACAATGCCGTTTGTATTTATAATTTCGCCAAGTATTTCTGATACAAATTGAAAACACTTTTGCAGCCTTTCTTGTCTCAATGCTGAATCATTTTCGACGGGTTCTTCACTTATCGGGTCGATGCCGTTTGAAAGCATATCCATGTAAGATTTTGCTCTCTTGATAATTTGCAACTTGTCCATTTTTTCCTATCTTTCCTGCAAGATATTTTGCAATTTTTTAAGCTTATTTGCTGTAATGGTTTCGTTATAGTGAGTGCCTTCATACGTTGGATGAAGAACAGGATATGTAGGATGTTTTGTCCTTAATATAAAATGATTATCAATTAACCACTCAATAATGATAATTACATTATCACGACTAACATCTTTGAGCTTACCATACTCCGGCAATTTGTTCAGATCGGAATCTTTAATTCGTTTACTATTTGCTCCACGTAACACATCTGCTAATACGTTGACACCGTAATATCGCTTTTCGCTTATATGTGAAAGACATTGCAAAACAGTATAAACTATATCGTTCAAATCCTGTTCGTCAAACATAACCGCCTTTACATTTGCCTTTTTGATAACGGTTTCCTCGTCTTGGATGGGTTTTCCTTCAACCGTTACTTTTGGCGATGTGGTTTTGGGCATTGCCGATTTGAATTCTTTTGCCGGAACCGGCTCGGGATCCATATTAAACATCTCGTAATAGTATTTGGGTGTGATAAATCTTCCGCAGCCTGTGCCGTCTTTTTTGTAATTAGTGCATCCGAGAAAATATCTGTTTTCTTTTCCCGGTTTAACTATGAGATATCCGTCTCGGCATTGGTCGCACTTCAAAATCGACAGTTTTCCCGCCTTGTATTCATTTGTCATAAAACCACAGATTTCAGGTTCATTGGTGCATATAAATAAACGAAGCCCATAGGCGTTTTTATAACGGAATTGCATCGGATATCCGCATATTGGGCAGGTTTTCTTTGCGATGGCATTTTGCGGCGGCTCCTCGTTCCAGTTGCCGCGAAGAACAACATTTTTATAATCGTGTTTTATTTCAAGCAAGAACTCTGATGGGTTTTGCTCAGGGGCGATAAAAAAGACACGGTTCTTTGTTCTTGTCATTGCCACATAGAATAAGCGCCGTTCTTCAGCATAGTCAATTGAACGATCGCCCTTAATAACAAATGCAAGAACAGGATCGTCTTCAATTTTGGAAGGGAAACCGTATGTTTCATTTCGACCGTTTACAACGATTACATTGTCATATCCCAAACCTTTAGAGGCATGTGCGGTCATAAAGGTTATATTTAACTTTGGATATTTTACGCTTTTCAGCTTGTTCCCGCGTTCAATATATTCAAACAGACCGGATTTTTCCAATCTGTCGCCATCAAAGCCAAACCTTCCGAGCAAAAGAATAGAAGAGTTGTACGGTTTATTCTCCTGAAGGTTGAATTCTATTATTTGTTCAAGAGCTACTTCGACAGCATGTGCGATGGCATAATTAGCGCCGCTTTTATTATTGGCGTTCAGCTTTTTGGGACTGCCGTCATAGGTATAAATGATAACCGGGTCAACGATATTTTTAGGTGATTTTAATTCCTTAGAAATCTGTGCCTCATTCTTTTGAATAAATTTCCCGGCGATGTCGATCACTTCCTGCGAGTTACGATAGGTATTCACAATCTTTAATAGTTTTGCATATCCCATCTTTTCTTCAAATTTAGTAAAGAGAGTGATGTCTGAGCCGCTGAAAGCATAAATGGATTGCCAGTCGTCACCTACTGCAATAATTTTTGCATCTGTAACCTCGGATAATGCTGTCACCAAATCAAATCTTTGACGGGAAATGTCCTGATACTCATCTACAATTATATATTTGAAATCGAGCTTTTCCTTCATTTCTTTGACTTCACGGAGAACCCTTGCAGATTCGTTTATCATGTCCTCAAAGTCTACAGCATTATTTTCTTTCAAATAGCGCTCATACTCCAAATAACAATCGTTGCAAATATCCAAGAAAAGTCTCGTCCGCACATTCTGCGTAGAATGATACATCCGATTGAATTCATCAACGGTATACCCGTTTGTCTTGAAATTGGTTATAAAGCGGCAGATGAGGTTGATAAGCTTTCTTATGTAACGGTTTTCTTCTGTTGAAACAATCTTCTCCATCACTTCCTTATTAGAACGAGGGTGCAGTTCAAAACCGTTGTTTTCTAATTCTTCTTGCAGATGATCTAAAAGCGTTCTGCGGTCCGTATACTGTGAAAAAGTATAAATAAGGTTAGTGCCATGATGTTTATGTAGGTTTATCTTATCATTTATAGCCTTTTTATATGCTTCAAGCTGGTCATCGCTATAACGGTCATTTTTGCCGTCTTGCGTAATGCCGAAATGCTCAATATACGCTGTCTTATCGCCTTGCCTAATTATAAAATCGGGTGTATATGGTTTTTTAGAAAATAGAATATCATATTTATATATAGGTTCATATTCATAGTCGATGTTATTCAGATATAGAAAGTTCGCAATCTCGACTTCCTGATGGGAGCGCATAACTTCGCTTTGGATCGTTACAGCTTTTTTCGTGCGAATATCGATAACCTTTTGCTTGAACTCCTCAAGATCGCTTCGCAATGTCGAAAAATTTGATTTTGCAATGTTGTTGAAGAAGCCGTTTAAATCATTGCCTTCATACGGCGCATCAAAATATGAAGCAAAAAACATGATAAGGTTATTAACAAGGCTTTCATTTTTTAGAATTGAATTTTTGAAATAGTCCTGCAATACAAAATAAAGCTTTGAAGAGTCAACGATATTCAGCTTTTCGGGGGACTGTTTTCTCAATATGGCATTTCCAGTTGAATGAAATGTGGCGATGGGACAGTCAATAGACAAATCTTTGTTGAGCTTGTCCCGAAGTTCCTGAACGGCCTTATTAGTAAAAGATACAACAAGAATTTGCGACGGTTCAATGCCTTTTTTCTCTACCAAATATTTCACTTTTGCTGCAACCGTAGTTGTCTTTCCTGCGCCTGCGCCGGCTATTACAAGGCAGTTGTCCTCATCTGTGAGGATTACGCGACGCTGATCTTCATCTAAATTTATTTTCGGGTCAACATCACGAAGAATATT
Source organism: uncultured Clostridia bacterium (assembly GCA_947629215.1). Taxonomy (GTDB): domain Bacteria; phylum Bacillota; class Clostridia; order Lachnospirales; family CAG-274; genus RGIG4310. Next base: position 379 of record CANRCU010000148.1, on the reverse strand, counting down.
ATCCAAATAAAATTGCTCGTCTTTCATGGCGCGCTGTATAAAGGCTTCGTTGTGAGAATCGACAAGCGTTTCAAAATTTGTATATCTTGATAATGTGTTATCAACATCAGAAATAGCAATACCATTGTTTTTGCAGAACGCATCTAATAAACCGCTGCTTTTGAGAACGTCAAAATACTCGACAGCTTTGGTATAGTCGAGCAATATAGTTCTGTATTCGCTTTTAGCAATATAATGATTCTCGTCTAATAGCTTGTCCATAAATTTTTTTAAATCCCAAAGCTTTTGACATTCGGAATTGTTAAAGGACCTATTGGACGCCTCTTTATTTACCGTAGTTTCTTTTTTCTTAAAGAGATTAGAAAAAAATCTCATAAAA
>CANRCU010000147.1 GCA_947629215.1 uncultured Clostridia bacterium | reverse complement strand
TAATATGCTTGGCGGTACCGAGCTTATAAGGCGAAAACTCGGCAAAGACGCTTACGCAATGACAATAACTTTGCTGCTTAATTCCGAGGGCAAAAAAATGGGCAAGACCCAAAAAGGCGCTGTATGGCTTGATCCAAACAAGACATCACCTTTTGAATTTTACCAGTATTGGAGAAACGTTGCAGACGCCGATGTACTTAAATGTCTGAGAATGCTCACTTTCCTGCCGCTTGAACAGATAGACGAAATGGACAAATGGGAGGGCAGTCAGCTCAATAAAGCAAAAGAGATACTTGCATTTGAATTGACCGAGCTTGTTCACGGCAAAGAAGAAGCCGAAAAAGCACAAGAGGCTGCAAAAGCGCTTTTCGGCGGCGGCGCAATGGGCGGCTCTGTTCCCGAAACGGAAATATCAAAAGACGACTTCGGCGACGGTATGTCAATAATCGATCTGCTTGAAAAATGCAGCCTTATACCGTCAAGAGGCGAGGGCAGAAGGCTTATACAACAGGGCGGGATAAAAGTAAAAGGCGAAAAAGTGCCTGCTTTTGATTTTGTGGTAACACCCGACCTTTTCGAGGACGAAACCGTAATGATACAAAAAGGTAAAAAGGTCTTTCACCGTGTAAAACTTGTCTGACCGATAAAGCAACTCCCGTCGCTCGAAAGGCGGAACTTGCCCATTTTATATCGTTTCTGTCCCCAACAACTGATATATATAAGTTTAAATAAATAACTTGATATTTTTTTTATTTGTGCTAAAATAAATCATGAAAATATTTGTTCCGAAAGGGCAGGGCAGATAACCGATTTTTCGGGCAGGCTTTATATAAGGAGGAATATGGATGAGTTATAAAAAAGAATTTGTTAAATTCATGTGGGAAGCAGGTGTACTTACATTCGGCGAATTTACACTTAAAAGCGGACGCAAAGCTCCATATTTTATAAATACAGGCAACTACAAAACGGGCGAACATATAGCGAAACTCGGTAATTTCTATGCACAGTGCATCAAAGAAAACGGCATTCACGCCGATGTATTCTTTGGTCCCGCATATAAGGGCATACCGCTTGCAGTCACTGCCGCTATAGCGCATTTCAATAACAACGGTGAAAATGTAAATTACTGCTTTAACCGCAAAGAGGCAAAAGATCATGGCGAAGGCGGCGTTATGGTCGGTCATAAATTAAAAGATGGCGATAGTGTGCTTATAATAGAAGATGTTATAACTGCCGGTACAGCTATAAGAGAAAGTTTGCCTATCCTTAAAGCGGCAGCCGATGTAAATGTTTGCGGCGTTGTCATATCCGTTGACCGCATGGAAAAGAATAAAAGCGACAAATCGGCAGTGCAGGAGGTATATGACGAGTTTGGCATAAAGGTCTATCCGATAGTGACCATAAATGATATAATAGAGTGTATAGAGGACGGCACGATACCGGGTAAAGAGTATCTTGACGCCATGATAGAATACAGAAAAGTTTACGGTGTATAAAACGAAAGGAAGTGCAGCACTATGAAATGTTTAAAAAAATTGCTCGGTATTGCCGTGTCTGCGGTAATGCTCGTTTCGGCAATGTGCTTTACGAACACGGCGTCTGTTTCCGCTGCGGAGATAATCCCGGTCTATCTTAACGGTAAACTGCTTGAGTTCCCGGCAAACGATGCCCAGCCGCAAATTTATCAGAACAGAACATATGTCCCCATCAGGGTCACAGCCGAATATCTCGGTCTTACAATAAATTGGAACTCCAAAACCGAAACCATGACATTTTCGCGCGACGGTATCACAATAGATCACACAATGAGATCCAATATCGTCTATGTCAGCGGAAAAGCGCTTACATTTGATACGCGTTCCATAAATGTGCAGAACAGAACGCTTATGCCTATACGTATGCTTGGCGAATCTATCGGCGCAACAGTTGATTGGGATAATGCCAAACGCTGTGTATACATAACAACGGCCGATAAGGCAGGCAGCGAAAGCACGGAAACAACGACTTCTTCGGCAGTTACAACGACAACTGCGTCGGGAGTACCACGTATAGTTTCCGTAAATTCAAATAAGGCAAACGCTGCCCCCGGTGAAAAGGTCAAGATCTCGATCGAAGCTCAAAACGCAACAAGAGTCAAAGTCATGGATTCCGAGGACGGCAGCGAAATAGAGGTCATCTCCGAATATGGCGAGAGTAGTGGAGGTTCGCGTATCTTTGAAACACTGCTTGAGGCAAAAAATTCTTCAGACGAGCCTATAATAAAAGGCGTTATCGTTGCGGCAGGTGACGACAACAAATTCTACGAGGACATCCAAGATACCAAGACCCTTAATTATATCGTCAGTGAGTCGGGCAGCAAAAAAGACGACGATGACGATGATGATGATAAAGATGATGAGAAGATCAAGTCCGATTATCTTATAAGTTATAAACTTGACGACGACAGCTATGATGAGGACGATTATGCTACCTTGACGGTTGTTACGACGGATGAGGTCGAGAAGGTTAAAATAACAAACAACTACAACAGCGGCAGGGCCGAGGGTTCGGAATATACCGAAAAGAACGGAGAAAGAACCTTCAAAATAAAGAACAGAATGTCTAAAAAAGGCAAGATATACCTTTATATAACTCTTTATATAGAGGACGAAGGCTATGAGGCTGTAAGTCAGAAAGTCCCTGTCACTGTTGGTACAGATGAGGATTCAAAAACCTATGACGACCTTGAGATAGTCGATATAGAGTTGCTTAACGAAACCGTTTATGACGGTGAGGAGGCGCATATACTTGTTTACACCTCGACCGATGTCAAAGAGGTTTCCATTTATGACCCCGATGACAGAAAGGTGGCATCAAGCTATTACAATTCCGGCAGAAAAGACGGTCAGCTTGTCTGGGAGCTTAGCTTTGAGGTCGATCACACAGGCAGAGAAAAATATACCGTATACGCATATGATGACGATGATAACGACACGCTTGAAACCATTAAGATAGAAGGCGAGAGTTACTCCAAAAACGATAATGTTATTCTCAGCGTTGAACAAAAAACAAGCAACGTAAAAGACGGTGATACCTGCAAATTCTCCGTAAAGACAACTTCGGGTATCGAAAAGATAGTTCTTGCAACAGATTCGGGCAAGACTATCGAAACAGCATCAAAAGGCGCTAAAAGCGGTTCTTACAGAACATTTACAATAAAAGGCGAAATAGATGATATAGAGGACGATTATCAGATCTTCGGCTATGATGAGGACGACAATAAAGAGGATACCTATAAATTCCGCATCAAAGGCACACCTACCGACGAGGTAGAGATAATAAGCGTTGATGTTGAAGATAACCGGGTCGATATTGACGACAGGATCGAGCTTACGGTTGAAACGTCAAAGAATGTTGAAAAAATAACTATCGTTGATCAGGATGATTACAGGGTCTATAAAGAAACCGAACCGTCGGATGAAGATTCTTCAAGTTATATATGGGATATTTCCTTCTATGCAAGAGATGAAGGCAAAAATACCTTTACAATAACTGCCGAAGATGACGATGACAATACGGATGAATGGGATTTTAATGTTACCGTAGATGATTGATAATTAACCAACAGGCAAGTTTCCCGCCTCTTTAGGCGGGGTGAGTACTTACTGTTATATTTGGTAGGAATATAAGCCAAATACAAAGGTTTCGTCAGAAACCGACGTTATGAGCAGCATTATATAAGGAAAAACCATTGAACTCTACTCAAAATAAAAACCCCTGCGTTTCAACGCAGGGGTAGCCGACTCCGGCTCCAATTCTCGAAACATCGAAAACAGTTTTTATGAAATATCCTAATTGTAAGGAAATCTAAATTTAAAATGGATGGATATAATTCTTATTTTGACATAAATTGTGAAGTTTGGGTTCTTTTTCAAAAATATTTGGTGTAGTTGACTCTAACCACACCAAATATTACAGAATTACTTTTGAAAATAGTTCTTTTTTATTCGGTCGTTTTTAGTTTGTTATTTTCTTGGATTTTTTGTGTATAGTCAACTAAATTTTGTGTAAAAAGCAAGAGAAACTCAGCTTGTTCTTCGGTAATTGCCTGACATACACTTTCAAGTTTTTTTTTGTAGTTTGTCTTTTTAGAATGAGGCTCGGACACTTTTTGTAAATTATTTACGTTTGTAATTTCATCAAGCGTAACACCGAGCATTTTAGCGATTTTACTGTAATTTTCAATATTCGTCCCACGCGAACCGTTTTCGATACATCTTATAAATGGTTCGGTAAGGCCGAGATATTCCGCCATTTCCCGGCGTTTAAAACCATATTCCTCGCGTTTTTTCCTTATATTCATACCTACTATTTTTTGAAAATTATTATCCAATTTATATCACACCCTATTGATTGTTAAGATATTCTTTGTAACCTATTGTTCCAAGACGCGCAGATTTTTCTTCCACTTCTTTTTTCATTTCAGCGCGAAAATTTTTTACTTTTTCGGAGAGCTTGTCATCAAAAGCCGCGAGCATCTGTACAGCAAGCAGACCTGCATTTTTTGCCTGATTTATAGCAACCGTTGCAACGGGTATGCCGCCCGGCATCTGAACAATGGAGTAAAGTGAATCCACACCGCTGAGCGCCCTTGTTTTTATCGGTACACCGATAACCGGCAAAGTTGTTATTGCTGCTGTCATACCCGGCAAATGTGCGGCACCGCCTGCACCCGCAATAATAACTTTTAAACCGCGCTGAGCGGCGGTTTCCGCATAATCATACATTGCTTGTGGTGTTCTGTGTGCCGATACTACACTGATTTCATATTCGATACCGAATTGTTCCATTACCTTTGCTGCTTCTTGCATAACGGGAAGATCGGAATCACTACCCATTATTATTCCAACTTTATTCATTATTATCCTCCTTTACAGTTATAGAATGATATGCCTTTTCGGCGAGTTTAATTGCCTGTTTTACCGTATCGGCGCATACGGTTATATGCCCCATTTTACGCTTGGGTTTGGTTTGCGATTTACCATAAATATGTACAAAGACACCGTTTATGGATAGAGCATCATAGATACCGTATATCCGCGCTTTACCGCTGCTGCCGTCAGCCCCGAGAAGATTGACCATAACGGTAGGGCGTATAAGTGACGTATCGCCGAGGGGTAGCGATGTAATTGCACGGATGTGATTTTCAAACTGACTTGTAACACAGCCTTCAATTGTATAATGCCCCGAATTGTGAGGCCGTGGTGCTATTTCGTTTATAAGTACATCGTCTTCTTTCGTTATAAAAAGTTCCACACAAAACATACCTATTCCCTGAAAGACTTCCATGACTTTTTCTGCACATTTTTTTGCCTTTTCAACCGAGTGTTTCGGTATACCTGCCGGTACGATAGTTTCATGCAGTATGCTGTTTTTATGTATGTTGTTGCCGACAGGATATACCACGACCTGACCATTAAGCCCCCGACAAGCAAGAATAGATGTTTCCATTGCAAAATCAACCATACGTTCTGCCATAAGCTGAAGTTCACCGCCGCCGAGTTCGGCATAACATTTTTTTATTTCGTTCCGGCTGTTGACAACAGAGTTACCTTTACCGTCATAACCGCCCGTACAGGCTTTCAGCATATAGGGATAACCGTATTCTTCACCTGCTTTGAGCATATCTGCAGGACCTTTTATCTCCATAAAATCAGGGACAGGTAAATCATATGCCGCCAGTGTTTGTTTTTGTGTAAACTTATTTTGTATTACCTTCAGACTTTTTGCGGTCGGGTAGATTTTGTATCCCTCGTTTTCAAGCTGTAAAAGTATTTCCGTATTGATATGTTCAAATTCATATGTCATAACATCACATTGGTCGGCAAGATGCCGTATGGCATCTTTATCGTTAAAATCTGCTACTATGTGTTCATTTGTAACAGAATCGGCAGGGCAATCGGGTGTTGGATCGAGAATTATGAGATAGAATCCCATTTTCTTTG
>CANRCU010000146.1 GCA_947629215.1 uncultured Clostridia bacterium | reverse complement strand
GCGAGGGCGGAGAGTTTTATGGAAATGAAGCCTATCTGCCGCGCGAGGGATATGAAAAAGACGAAATATTCCATGATAACGACACTTTAAGGAAGAAGCTTTCCGAGCTTTGGATAAAGGCAAAGGCAATGAATTAAAGATTTACGACCCCGCAAAATCATTCGCAAGGCTTATGAGCCGAAACGAAGATGTTTTGCGGGGTTTTTTGTTTTTTTATTGGGGCGCTGCCCCAACCCCGCAAGCCTTTTGAAAAAGGCTTAAGCGAAAACTTTACAGTGGGCGGTAAAAAGTGATTTATTTTTTGCCCCGCTTTTTCCTAAGCAAAAAATTGCTTTTCGGTTTACGAAAAGCGAAATTTTTTGCTTAGACTTCAGAAAAAAGCGGGCGGGGTATGGGGCAGCGCCCCATTTAGATAAAAAAGCCACGCAAATGATCTCCGTTTCGGCTGAAAAAAACAGCCTCACGGAGAAACATTTGCGTGTTTGCCGGTAGGGTTGGTTAGGTTGTGTGGTTTAAAAAAGTGTGTTTATAAATAAAAATTCAATCGTATAAAACAACCCCTAAAGGGCACCTTTAGGGGTTAAATAAAAGTTTTGGGTCAAGCCTTTTACAAAAGGCTTGCGGGGTTTGGGGCGGAGCCCCATAAAAAACACTTGTGGGGTATGGGGCGAAGCCCCATATAAGTTAATCATTTCTTTCGGGCATACCGTATTTTTCTTTTCCGAGCGCAATACTCTTGATCAAAAACGCCATATTTTCGGCAAGTATACGCATGGTACGCAAGCCCTCTTCGTCCTGTAAAGCCTGACCCGGCGTAGTGCCGTGTATACTGTTCCAATACCTGCTTGATGCCACAGGCATACCCGATATTGTAAAATACTTGTTCAACTCGTCAAAAGTTGCCGAAAGACCGCCCCTGCGCGCGGCAACAACGCTTGCGCCGACTTTCATTGTCTTGTCAAAACGTGCGCTGTAAAACAGTCTGTCAAGAAAAGCAATCAGCGTAGCATTTGCCGACGCATAATAAACGGGGCTTGCCACAACAAGTCCGTCGGCTGCTTCAAATTTCGGTGCAGCTTCGTTCACGGCATCGTCAAAAGCGCACTTGCCGTTCTGAGCGCAGCTGTTGCAGGCAATACATCCGCGTATATCCTGTGTACCGATATGTAAAACTTCGGTCGAGATGCCGTTTTTGTCAAAGACCTTTATCATTTCGTTAATGGCGATGGCAGTGTTTCCGTTTTCGTGCGGACTGCCGTTGATGATCAATACTTTCATAACAGTGTACCTCCTTGTATTTTTTGATTTTGCAAAAACTATGCCTTATTGCGGCAAAAGCTCTGCCGTGTAAGGCTGCATATCGTCAAGCACCGCATAAAGTTCAAGCGGAAGAACGGACTCCGCGCAAAGTATGTCAAAGATACGCTCGGCTATCTCGATGTCGTCGGTCACATTTGTGTCCTCGGCAGCCTGCCCGGCAGGCTCAAGCGAACAGCCGCAGCCGTATATGCCGTCATTTGAGAACAGCCGTATAACAAGGCTTTGAGCGATGTTTTCTTCGTCGATAACGGTTGTGCGATAGGTTTTTAAAATATTCATATACTTTTTTCTCTCCCGTAAAAATATTATATAATTATATTTTACATACAACGGGGAGAAAAATCCACATAAACACTATGACAAAATAACAGACTATTCGCCGGTAAATTTGTCATAAAAGACGATGAAATTAAGATTTTAAGATATTGTTGCCTCAATATGTCGAAATATGGTTTTATATTTTCGGCTGCCAGCCCTTGAAAATGTTTTCGATCGTGTATACCGAAATATCTTTGTCGTCAAGTATGTACGTCCAGTCCGCTACCTGTGTTTTGTCGGTAAAACTGTTCTGCGCATAACAAGCGGCAGGGTGCTGCGCTTTTTTGCCCCATTTGGACCATACGGCAGGGTTCAGCACATCGGACGCTTTTGTGTTTATAAATACCGTTTTTGCGCCGGGTGTCCAAGGTCTGCCGAGATATACCGTGTGCGGCTCTGCATTGCCGCCGACGGTGCAGTCTGTAAATACCATGCCAAAATCGGCATTTTCGGGTGTGCTTGCGGCGGTTATAAAACAATTATAGCCGGTCGGACGTCGGGTACAGAATAATTCGCAGTTTTTGAACATTGCGGCAGCGCCGCCGAATATAAAGTCCACATCGCCCTCGATATAGCAATTTTCAAAATATTGTCTTATATAAAGGTCGGGGTTTTTTGCCGCCTCTTTAAAGCACGGGGGCAGCATAAGTGTATCTTGCCTTGCTATCAGACGGCAGTTTATCACGGTAGTTTTATCGCCGCCGCTTGCAAGGGCAACAGCCTGACCGACTATTTTGCCGTAGCCTGCGCTGTTTTGTATGGTAAGCTCTTTTAAAACAGTATTTTCGGCGTTTCTTGTTATCTCAAAAGTGGCGGTACGCATAGTACCGAGCGGTTCGCCTTTTTCGTCCTTTCTGTAAGCGCTGTCATTATATACTATAACCGTGTTTTCCGCATCTTCGCCCGTGAGCGTAATATTCGGCTTGTCTAAAACTACTTTTTCAAAATAATAGCCGTTTTTTATAAATATCTCTGCGTACGTGTCGGGCTTTACGCTGTTTATGGCTTGCTGAACGCTTTCAAAATCGCCTGTACCGTCATTTGCGACAACGATTTTCATATTTATCACCGGTCTTTCTTTGGGTAAAATTTTTTATGAATTCTTATAATATGTATATTATAAGAACCAAGTCAAGGTAGAAAAAATTTTATATTTGTTCGGAATTTGCGAATTTTTTATAAATAAAAAATTCTTCCGCTACGGAGTTTTTGCTTCGCAAAATTCTCCTAAACGCTGCAAATTCCGTCGCCTAACGGCGACCACAAATAAATTTTTTCTTTGAATAAGTTCTTATAATATGTATTATACTTTAAAATCTCAAACAAAACAAGATGAAATTGTCGATTATTCGAAGTGTTTAAAGTTTTTTTGACAGTACGATTTAATTGTGGTATAATAAGCAATAGCGGAGTACGACTATCTTTAATATAAAGACCTATCGTGGTGAAGAAAATGAAAATAACCGATATTACCAAACAAAAAAACGATCCGGACCGACGGAGTATTTTTATAGACGGGGAATTTGCTTTCGGCATGGAGAGCGAAGACGTATATTTATACAAACTGAAGATAGGCGAGGAGCTGACAGCCGAGCGTTATGCAATGCTGACCGATGAGCTTGCTTATACAAAAGCCAAAAATGCCGCTATGAAATATCTGGGTCACAGGGCGCGTACGGAGAAGGAAGTCAGGCTCAAACTCGGCGGGGAATACAGCGAAGAAACGATAGACCGTGTTATCGAGATGCTGAAGAAATATAGATTTGTAGACGATGAAGACTATGCAAGGCTGTATGTCAAAGACTGTCTGGAGTTGAAGGGCTGGGGCGCAAGGCGTATCCTTGACGAGCTGAAAAAGCGTGGCATAGCAAAAGAGCTTGCCGAACCTTATCTTGCGGATACCGGCGAAAAAATGCTTGAAAAGGCGCAAAAACTGCTTGAAAAACGTGTAAAAGGCAGTATATCGGGTTTCAAAGAATACAAAAAACAAATGGATTTTTTGATAAGGCGCGGTTTTGACTATCAGACAGCCAAAGAAGCGCTTAAAGGTTTTGCGGCTGAAGATGAAGATATATGATTTCGGGATATTATTTACGAAAGGACAGAAAAAATGTCTGGTTTTTTTATAAGTATCGAGGGAACGGACGGTTCGGGCAAGACAACACAAATAGAAATGCTTGAACACTATTTCAAAGACAGGGGCTTTTATGTTGTGTGTACGCGCGAACCCGGCGGCAACAGGATAAGCGAAAAGATACGCGAAATAATAATAGATAAAGAAAATGTCGGTATGACTGCCGTTACCGAGGCTTTGCTCTATGCAGCCGCGCGCGCGCAGCATGTGTATTCGGATATAAAACCTGTGCTGAACGACGGCGGTATAGTCATATCGGACAGATTTTTAGATTCAAGCCTGGTATATCAGGGCTATGCGCGCGGGCTTGGCGTAAAGACTATCAAAGATATAAATAAATATGCCGTTGCCGATGTCGAACCCGATTTGACGTTTTTTCTGCGGTTGACGCCTGCCGACAGTCTTGCACGCAAGAAAAATCAGAAAGAGCTTGACCGCATGGAAAGCGAGGGCGAAAAGTTTCACAGACTGGTGTATGACGGATATATGCGTCTTTGCAAAATAAACAAAGAGCGTATAAAGGTGATAGACGCGTCAAAAAGCGCAGATAAGATACATTCCGAGATAGTCGCTTGTATAGAGAAGCTGCTGAAAGAAAAGGGAATATAAATGAACGGCGATACCGTACTTTTAAATAACGATATTTTGATAAAGAGCCTGCGTTCTGCAATAGAACACGGGCGTGTTGCCCATGCTTATATTTTTGACGGTGAGCGCGGCATAGGTAAAACGACGGCGGCAAAGGCTTTTGCAAAGGCTTTGAATTGCGAAGAAGGCGGAACGACCCCGTGCGGAAAATGTTTTTCGTGCAGGACTTTTGAAAGCGGAAACAACCCCGACATATTCTATATAGAGGACGAAAGCGGCATCAAGGTAGATACCGTCCGCGAAAAGATAAGCAGGGAGGTTATGACAAAGCCTTACAGCTGCCGTTACAAGGTGTTCATAATAAAAGACGCGCATAAAATGAATGCAAGGGCGCAGAACGCTTTTTTGAAAACGCTTGAAGAGCCGCCTCCCTATGCGGCATTTTTGCTGCTCAGCCAAAACCTTGATGCACTGCTGGCGACCGTGCAGTCGCGATGTATGCTTTTTAGGCTGAAACCGCTGCCGCAGCCGATGCTTGAAACACATTTGCTGAACCTCGGGATAGAACGGTCGGAAGCCGAGGTGCTGTCACATTATGCCTGCGGAATTGTGGGCAGGGCAATTGAGCTGCACAACGACGATAATTTCAAGGCTTTGTCCGAAGAGGCAATGCAGCTTTGTCTTAAAATGAAAGGCTTTGACCTTATTGAGATGAACCGCACGGCAGAAAAATTGAAAGACCGCAAAGACGAAATAAAAACGCTGCTTGAACTGATGTATTTTATCTTCCGTGATGCGCTTGTTTACAAGCTCACACAAAGGGAGGAAAAATTGATACACACTGCCCGCGCAGACGATATAAAAAAACTGAGTGCGCAGTATACGGCAAAGCGGCTGATGACCGCTTGTGAGGCTGTGGAAAACGCATGGAGGCGCATTTCGGCAAATACCGACGCGCGTTTTGTGTTTGAAGAGTTTTTTTACAAGATGATCACGGCAAAAGAGTTGCTTGCGCGTTAATGCAAAAGGAGATTGAAAATGACTGTAATTGGTGTTAGATTCAAAAAGGCGGGGAAGATATATTATTTCGATCCCTGCGGATATAAATTTGAAAAGGGCGACGGCGTTATAGTCGAAACCGTAAGGGGCGTGGAATACGGTACGGTGGCTATCGTAAACCGCGATATAGGCGACAGTGATGTACCTTTGCCCATTAAAAAAATAATTCGCCCCGCAAGCGAGCGTGACAAACAGACGGCGGAAGAAAACAAAGAAAAGGCAAAAAATGCCAAAGCGACCTGCCAGCGCTGCGCCGACGAACACGGTCTGGGCATGAAAGTTGTCGATGTTGAAATAAACTTTGATATGAACAAGATAATTTTCTTTTTTACGGCAGACGGCAGAATAGATTTTCGTGAGCTTGTCAAAGACCTTGCGGCTATATTCAAAACACGTATAGAGTTAAGACAGATAGGTGTGCGCGACGAAGCCAAAATGCTGAACGGTATTGGCGTTTGCGGCAGACCGCTGTGCTGCGCGACCTTTTTGGGCGATTTTCACCCCGTAAGCATAAAAATGGCAAAAGACCAAGGGTTGTCGTTGAACCCGACAAAGATAAGCGGCATCTGCGGCTGGCTTATGTGCTGCCTTAA
>CANRCU010000145.1 GCA_947629215.1 uncultured Clostridia bacterium | reverse complement strand
CGCTCTATATCACCGCCTGCATAGCCGTTACCGTTATTATCCTTGCGGTAGCGCACAAACTGCTGCGCCTTATCGCCGTCAAGCACCTGTTTGCCCGCTTTGAGGTTTATATGAAGATCCTGAGCGGGGTCGTCATACACCATATCTATAGGCACATCAAACTCGACACCGCCGATAGAATCGACAATAGCGTTGAAGCCCTCAAAATTGACGCAAACATAGTAATCGGGCGTGACATTGAATATGCGCGATATTTCTTCTTTAACATATTCCACACCGTTCTTTTCGCCCGAATAGTGATAAATGGCGTTTATCTTCATCTGTTTCTTGCCGGGTTCGGGAAACTCCGCCCTGAGTTTTTTATACATATCGTCGGATACCTCAACAATAGTATCGCGCGGTATCGACATCATCGAAAGGCGGTTGTTCACATGGTCGTAATTGGCAAGCACCATTGCATCGGTGCGGGGATAGAGATATTCGCCCTTATCGTCGTACTCATCGTCTATGACCATAAGCAAAACGACGGTGCGATCGGGGATATTGCCTATAACGACCTGCTGAGTTTTTTCTGCGACCTTTTTTATCATCTCCGGCACGGTGGCAGGTTTATCGACGGTTTCGCCGTCCATATATGAAATACCCAAAAACGCAAGCACCAAGACCAGGTATGCGCCCAAAATAGTAAAAAGTATTGTAAAAAACTTTCTTTTCAGCGATTTAGGTTTTTTCTTTTTATTTTTCATTTCAGCCTGTTCCCCGCCGTCGTCCGCATCGTCCTCGGATATATCTTCGCTTTCTTCGCTCTGCTCTTCTGCGGATGTTTCGTCCTCGGTATTATCTTCGGGAGTTTCGTCGTCAAAGTTTTCTTTATATTTATCCTCAAATTTTTCTTTGTCGGACAGACCGAAAAGAGAGCTGTCGGCAGCGTCACCGTCCTCAAGGTCTTCTTTATAAGTATAGTCGTCCTCTGTTATCTTGCGTTTTGACTTATTTTTACGCCTTGAGCGGCGGTTTCTTTTTATGCTTTCTTCAAGTTCCCTCTCGTAGATAGAAAAATCATCGGGATCTTCGTAATCCTTACCCATAGCAATACTCCTTATTAGTTGCCCTTTTCTGGTCTGAAACTGCTTTTAAGCGAAACTATACGGTCAAACACGGGGTCTTCTTTTGTATGATGTTTGCTGTCGGCGATAAAATAGCCGTTTCGCATAAACTGAAAACGTTCCGTTTTTTCCGCTTCCTTAAGGCAGCTTTCAACATAAGCGCTCATAACCGTGCGCGAATTAGGGTTAAGCACAAGTTCGCCGTTTTCATCGGGTACAACAAGGCTTTCGTAAAGATTTACCTGCGCGGGGACCGCCGTTTTGCAGTCCACCCAATGTATAGTTCCCTTTACCTTTCGTTCGGTAAAATTAAGGCCGCTTTTGGTCGCAGGGTCATAAGTTGCGTGTACGGCGGTAACATTGCCGTTATCGTCCTTATCGCAGCCAACGCAGGTCACAAAATATGCGCCTTTTAAGCGGACCTCCATACCGGGTGTGAGCCTGAAATATTTTTTGGGCGGTATCTCCTCAAAATCCGCTCTTTCTATCCACAGTTCACGCGAAAAGCTGACCCGTCTTTTGCCGAGCGTTTCGTTATCGGGGTGATTTTCTATCTCAAGCATTTCCGTCATATCTTCGGGATAATTGTCTATAATAAGCTTTATCGGGTCAAGCACAGCCATAACGACCTTTGTTTTGGGCTTTAGATCCTCTCTTATGCAATATTCAAGCTGAGCCGTATCGACTGTGGAATTTGCCTTTGAAACGCCTATCATATCGCAAAAAGCGCGTATGGATTCGGGCGTATATCCCCTGCGGCGTATGCCCGAAAGGGTTATCAGCCGCGGATCGTCCCAGCCGTCGACCTGCCCTGTTTCGACCAGATTTCTCAAAAATCTTTTACCCATTATTGTATTTGAAAGATTCAGCTTTGCAAACTCTATCTGACGGGGTTTTACTTCAAAATCAAGCTCGTTTATCACCCAGTCATAGAGCGGACGGTGATCCTCAAATTCCATAGTGCATATGGAATGCGTAACGCCTTCTATAGCGTCCTCCACGGGGTGGGCATAGTCATACATCGGGTAAATGCACCATTTGTCGCCCGTTGCATGGTGTGTCATATGCGCAATACGGTAAATAACGGGGTCGCGCATATTTATATTTGGCGACGACATATCTATTTTTGCACGAAGAGTTTTTTCTCCGTCGGCAAACTCCCCGTTTTTCATACGTTCAAAAATCTCAAGATTTTCCTCTATGCTTCTGTTCCTGTAAGGGCTTTCTTTACCGGGGCTTTTCAGATCGCCTCTCGCCTCTCTCACCTCGTCGGCAGACATATCGCAGACAAAGGCTTTGCCCTTTTTGATAAGTCTGACCGCATATTCGTACATTTTATCAAAGTAAGACGAAGCATAGTACAGCCTGTCCTCCCAGTCAAAGCCAAGCCATTTTATATCTTCTTTTATAGATTCGACAAACTCGGTGTCTTCCTTTGCAGGGTTCGTATCGTCAAAACGCAGATTGCACTTGCCGCCGTATTCCTTTGCCAGACCGAAGTTAAGGCATATGCTCTTTGCATGGCCGATATGCAGATAACCGTTAGGTTCGGGCGGAAAGCGCGTAACAATGTCCTGTGTATGTCCGCTGAGATCCTCGTTTATAAAGTTGTTTATAAAACTGCCCGTTGCCTTTACACCGTTTGATTCCGTATTGTTTTCCATATTTATTCCTCCGAATATCGTTTTTGTACAGTCGGGAGCTTGTGTTTATTTGTGATCTTTATGGTAAAAACACACACCGCAGCCGCGGCACACCCCGAACCTAAGTATTTCATCCGTTATGTCGTTTGAAAGCTCGTTATCCATACGTATTTTTTTATTATTACCGTCTTTGCAGATATGATTCTCAAAATAATAATTTGAGCTGCTTTTAAATTCTTTTGCGGCGGCTGCTTCCATCATTATCTCCAGCAGTTCCATAGACCGTCACCATTTTCTGTAAATTTCCCGACAACAACTCCATTCAATTATTATAATATAATTTGGCGAAATATGCAAGCACGGTTTATATTTTATACACTTTTTTATCGAAACTTAATATCTTCTTAATATTTTTGTAAAATAAAAGCAATATCCGCACAGTATGCAAACCCACGGGGTCAATAATTGTCAATTCCGCCAAAACAGCAATATCCGACAATATTTTTACATAAACTTGTATTTTTTCTTGTCCATTTTTTTAGTCACTTTTTTAACAATATTGCAATTTAATTCGTTATGTAAACAATAAAAATATACTCAATTAAATTTTTAATATCTCTCTTGACTTTTTTCGCAATATAATGTACAATATATTTGTACTTAAACTTAGGCAAAATTATTAAAAAAATCTTAAAGATTTAACCAAAATTTTTCAAGGAGGTATTATTATGTCAGTTGATGTTCAGAAATTAAAAGGTCGTATTGTCGAAAAGGGCAAAAATGTTGCTACCGTTGCAAAAGAGATCGGTATAGACAAAAGCTCCTTATACCGCAAAATGAAAGCTCATGGCGTAAACATGACTATTAAGGAAGTCACAGCCATTGCTCAGTGCCTTCAGTTGTCATATGATGATTTAAAGTCTATTTTCTTTAAAGATATTTTTTAAAATGCCTTGCCTTTGGTAACTCTTTTATTACATAAAATTTTTTCTCACCATCATGATTACAGACGGTCTTTTAAGGCTGTCTTTTTCTTTATTTTGTATGTGTTTAGTCGGCTGTTTCAAGCCCGGCAGAGCATATTGTCGGTTTCTGTCGGGCATAATGTATATTTTTATTTGAAATTTTTGTTAAATATTACTGTAAAATATATAATTTACCCCTTCATTTTAAGCGTTATAATCAAATATTTCAAAATTATGTCAAATACACAAATTATTTACATTTTGTTCATACTTTATTCATAATCTACATATATAATTTTTCCCGTAAGCATTAAATGCATATAAAACTAAAACAAATAAAAACTAAATTTCAAGGGGGATCTCTATCATGAAGAAATCATTAGTATTAGGCACTGTTGTATTATCATTACTTGCTTTCGTAGGCTGCGGTTCTACAGAAGAAGAATCAACTACTGCACCTGAGAGCGGCACACCTGCTGTTGAAGAAACAGTAGCTGAAGATACTACAGAAACTGCTGAAGACGAAACTCTTGCTGAAAGCGAAACAGGGGCTGAGGAAGAAACTCTTGCTGAAGACGAAACAGAAGCAGAAACTACCGAAGACGAAACAGCAGCTGAAGACGAAACAGAAGCAGAAACAGAAGCAGTTGAAGAAACAACAGCAGCTCAATAATTTTAAATCCACAAAAAGAACGTCCGCACGGGCGTTCTTTTTTTGCTTGTGTGATAACCGTATAAAACAGCCTGTCAATGCATAAGATATTAATATGTCAGGTTCGGCATATCCGTCAATTACAAAGGAGAGTTCTTATGCAAGACACAGTATGCAAATATTTCAGACCGTCGGACGGAACAGACCCCCACACAGCCGAATGCAGCCGATGTGTCTTTTTTTCATCACGCAACTGCTGTAAACGCCCTACAGTAATAACCAATATTTGCCAATATTTTTAAATTTCTGCCTATTTGCTTGTCAATAATTTTCAAAAATTCGCAATATACATCAAGCTATTTATTGACTTGTTAATTCATTTTTGATATAATAGGTTATGTGAGAGTGTTGTTTTGATCGTTGTAAATTTTTATATGTGAAAACATATTTTCACAAGATCTTATCACTCTGCACCGGGGGAGGCAAGGACAATGCTATTTTTAAATATATTTTTTGGTACACTGTTTTTTTTATACGGTATTATAATCGGCAGTTTTCTGAATGTCTGTATTTATAGGATACCTCTTAAAGAAACCGTCGTGACCACACCGTCACATTGCATGAGCTGCGGTCACAAACTTGCATGGTACGATCTGTTCCCACTGTTCAGTTATTTGTTTTTAGGCGGCAAATGCCGTTATTGTAAGGCAAAAATATCGTTTCAATACCCTTTGGTCGAATCTTTGAACGGTGTTCTCTATCTTCTTACATATTTAATACTCGGTGTCGGCAACATAAAACAAACACTTTTTACATTTTGTGTATGCCTTATGATTTCGGCGCTTATTGTTCTTTCCGGCATAGATATAAAATATCAGCTGCTGCCCGATGCAGTCAATCTGGTCGTATTTTTGCTTGGCGCAGTAGTCTTTGCAATGGATCTTCCTTTCTTTGGCAAACCCGTATACATAAACTGGTATGAACATCTTATCGGTATGTTTGTTGTAAGTGTACCGCTGTTTATTCTGCAATTGTTCGGTATGATGGGCGGCGGAGATACAAAGCTTTATTTTGCGGCAGGTCTTTTTATCGGTTTTAAAGCTATCTTGCTCTCAATTGTTGTTGCCGCTCTTGTCGGCGCAGCATTCAGTATTTTATATATGGCTGTTAAAAGAATAAAATTCGGCAGCAAAACATACATACCGTTCGGTCCTTTTATAGCAATAAGCATACCTGTTGTACTTTTCTGGGGCGATGCGCTTGTTGACTGGTATGTTTCCAACTTTTTGAATTTCGGTTAAAATAATACAGGGGGTCGCAAAGCGACACCCCCTTGAATGAAATGCAAGCATTTCATTCAGTTTTTTTCACAATGAATACAGAGGCTCGTGCCAACCGTTGGTCGGCGACTCGCTCTTTTCCTCGGCGAAATTCGATTTCGCCTGCGGATTTTCGTCTGACGACTCTAAAGTCACTTGGAAAAATTTTGCAAGTAACCTTTATCTAAAAATTCACTTTTTATAAAATAGTTCAGTTTTGCGACACCCTGTATTTGTCAAGTATAGGACAAAAAAATTTTTTATTTTTCACAAACAAGTATACCGCAATCGACCTTATGTTGTCAATGCGGTATATTTGTTTTTTTGTTAAGGTGTCAATGATAGGTTACACTTTTCTCAAGGCAAGTTGTCAAGGGTAAGGTGGAGATTTTGCGA
>CANRCU010000144.1 GCA_947629215.1 uncultured Clostridia bacterium | reverse complement strand
TGTAAAGAATCTGCCCGGCAGCCTTTACGAAGCTATCGTTGCTATGGAAGAGGACGGTCTTGTTAAGGAAGTTCTTGGCGAACATTGCTATAAGGCATTTGTTAAATCCAAAAAGGCAGAATGGGATCAGTTCAGAATGTTTGTCAGCCAGTGGGAGATCCAGAATTATCTTGGCGTATATTGATAAACAAACACATTCTCAAAAACATTTTATGCAGGAAACATTCGTGTTTCCTGCATTTTTTATTGAAACAAAAAAGTTAAGCTATGTTTGAAAATTTTACAGCGCTGTCGTTTTATCCGCCCTATTATTATAAAAAAATAAAATTTTCGGTAATATATTGCAAACAAAATAATATTATGTTATAATAAGGTAATTCGATTTTTGAATGAATATTATTCGGTTCAGTCATTTTAACGGGGTGATAATATGTTGGGCAACGATGTGTTCATTGCATTTTCAAATAAAAAAACGGCGCTTTCGATAGCAAAGACAGTTCTTGGCGGCGGATACAATGTCGCCGCAGCAGTGCTGAACGCAAGCGACCTTATACATAAGATAAATTTTTATGAAAGCGGTATAATAATTTGCGGCTGCCGTTTCGGCGACGGCAATATAAACACTTTATCGGCATCCATACCCGACAGTTTCAGAATAATTTCCATAGGCACGCATGAGCAGCTGCAATATTGCGACGAAAGCCGTATGCTCACGCTTTCGGTACCGCTTAATTCAGCCGCTTTGCTTGCATACATTGATATGTTGAGGGTCGAAACAAGGTCAAGGCGTTCGCCCGATGAAGAGGCGCTTATAAACCGCGCAAAACGTTATCTCATAGCTTACAAGGGTATGACGGAGCCGCAGGCGCATAAATTTCTTGAAAAAAAGAGTATGGATTCCGGAAGAACTATCACCGAAATTGCAAAAGCCGTACTCAGATGAAAAGCCGTTATTTCCGTTTTATGCGGAATAACGGCTTTTTTTATCATTTGTTTTTTATACCGCTCCACTTTTTATCCTTTTCGGAAAGTATCGGTTCGCTGCCCTCGGGAATAGGCCAGTCTATGCCTATATCGGGGTCGTTCCAGAGAATGCCGCCCTCGTCGCCCGGATGATAAAAGTCGGTACACTTATATACGAACTCCGCTTCGTCGCTAAGCACATAAAAACCGTGTGCAAAGCCCTCGGGTATATAAAACTGCTTTTTGTTGTCGGCGCTAAGCTCCACACCGAACCACTTGCCGTATGTTTCGGAACCCGTGCGAAGGTCTACGGCAACATCAAAAACAGCGCCTCTTACGACTCTGACAAGTTTGCCCTGCGGAAACTGTTTCTGAAAATGCAGACCACGCAGAACGCCCTTTGTACTCATGGACTGGTTATCCTGAACAAAAACCATGTCCAGCCCCTCTTCGTGAAAATCGTTTTTGTTGTATGTTTCCATAAAATAACCTCTGTTATCGCCGAAAACCGACGGTTCTATCACACAAAGCCCGTCTATATCACATTTTATAACTTTTATTTTGCTCATTTTATTCACCTCATTTGCCCGTTTCTTTTAAATACCTATCCAATGCGTCCTGCCACGTCGGCAGCGGCTTAAAACCTGCGCTTACAAGCTTGCTTTTATCCAATCTTGAATTAAAGGGTCTTGCAGCCTTTGAAATGCCGTATTCCTCGGTGGTAACGGGTTCGACTGCGGTAGGATAGCCTGCTTGTCGGAATATTTCTTTTGCAAAATCGCACCAGCTTATAAAACCGCCCTCGTTGGTCGCGTGATAGTAACCGTATTTTTCGCTCTCAGCCATATCGACCAACAGACGCGAAAGGTCAAGAGTATAGGTCGGTGTTCCTATCTGATCGTTAACGACCCTTATTTTATCGTATTTTTTGCCTATATTAAGCATTGTTTTGATAAAGTTGTTGCCGTTTATGCCAAATACCCAGGCTATACGTACTATAAAAAATTTGTCCAGTGTTTCGCTGACAGCTTTTTCACCGCCCAACTTACTGCTGCCGTAGACATTTAGCGGACTGTACGCCTTGCAGTCGGGCTGCCAGGGTTCTTCGCCCTGTCCGTCAAAAACATAGTCCGTGCTTATATATATAAGTTTTGCGCCGACTTTTTTTGCCGCAGCGGCAATATTCTTTGTACCGTCCGTATTTATGGCAAAAACCTTGTTTCTGTTCTCCTCGTCCTCTGCCGCGTCTACGGCTGTCCATGCCGCGCAATGCACAACAACATCGGGATTGCAGCTCTCTATAGCCTTTTCCGCAGCCGCCTTGTCCGTAATGTCAAGGCTTATATATTCGGCACTTTCGACCGCAGAGCCGTCCTTTATACCGCTGTATTCCGCCGCAATATCGCTGCCGACCGCCTTATATCCGCGTTTTACGGCTTCGTTCACAACATCGTGACCAAGCTGACCGCCTACGCCTGTTACAAAAAATTTCATCGTCATGTATCCTTTCTTATTCGTCCTCTAATTTCAAAACGCTCATAAAAGCAGACTGAGGCACTTCTATGCTGCCTATCCTGCGCATACGTTTTTTGCCCTCTTTCTGTTTTTCAAGCAACTTTTTCTTTCTTGTTATGTCGCCGCCGTAGCACTTTGCAAGCACGTCTTTGCGCACGGCGGAGATGGTTTCCCTTGCAATTATTTTATTGCCTATTGCAGCTTGTATAGGTATCTCAAACTGATGCCGCGGTATCTCTTTTTTGAGTTTTTCTGCCATTTTTCTGCCCTTATCGGCTGCCGAATCCTCATGCACGATAAACGAAAGCGCATCCACAACTTCACGGTTAACAAGCATATCCAGCTTGACAAGCCGTGACTGTTTATAGCCCTTGAGTTCATAATCAAACGACGCATAGCCCCTTGTACGTGATTTCAGCACATCAAAGAAATCATAGATTATTTCGTTAAGCGGCAGGTCATAGGTTATCAGCGCCCTTGTTTCTTCGGGATAATCTATGCCGATGTATTCGCCGCGGCGCTGCTGGCACAGTTCCATAACGGTGCCGATATACTCGCTCGGAAGTATTATCTCCGCTCTGACTATGGGTTCTTCCATCTTGACTATTGTTGTGACATCGGGCATATCGGAGGGGTTTGACAGCTCGATACATTCGCCGTTTGTAAGATATATTTTATAGATAACGCTCGGCGCAGTTGTAACAAGGTCAAGATTATATTCCCTTTCAAGTCTTTCCTGCACTATCTCAAGATGCAAAAGTCCCAAAAAGCCGCAGCGGAAACCGAAACCAAGCGCGACCGACGTTTCAGCCTCAAAATTGAGAGCCGCATCGTTAAGCTGCAATTTTTCAAGAGCGTCGCGAAGGTCTTGATATTTTGAGCCGTCTGCCGGAAAAATACCGCAGTAGACCATGCTGTTTACCTTTTTATAACCGGGCATAGCCTCGGCAACGGGGTTTTCACAGTCGGTCACGGTATCGCCTATCTGCGTATCACGCACGTTTTTTATGCTTGCTGTAAGGTAGCCCACATCGCCTGCGCGCAGGTCGTCGGTCGGGATATAACGCCCGGGACCGAAAACGCCCACTTCGACGACCTCAAACTCTTTGCCTGTCGCCATAAAACGCACGCGGCAGCCTTTTTTGACAATACCGTCAAACACACGCATAAACACTATAACGCCCTTGTAGCTGTCATAAAAACTATCGAATATAAGCGCTTTGAGCGGCGCATTTTCATCGCCCGAAGGCGCGGGGATATTCTCTATTATGCCTTTAAAGACCGCGTCTATATTTATGTCCGCTTTTGCGGAAATAAGCGGCGCGTTTTCACAATCCAGACCGATAATATCCTCTATCTCTTTTTTTACGCGGTCGGGTTCTGCGCTCGGCAGGTCTATTTTGTTTATAACGGGCATTACCTCAAGGTCGTTGTCAAAGGCAAGATAAACGTTTGCAAGAGTCTGCGCCTCAACGCCCTGAGCTGCATCCACCACCAGCACCGCGCCGTCGCAAGCCGCAAGCGAACGCGATACCTCATAATTAAAATCGACATGACCGGGGGTATCTATAAGATTGAAAATATACTCCTCCCCGTCGTCGGCATTGTAAATAAGACGCACTGCCTGTGATTTTATGGTAATGCCTCTTTCGCGCTCCAAGTCCATATTATCAAGCACCTGCTCCTGCATCTCTCGCTCGGTCAGCAGCCCTGTTTTTTGTATGAGCCTGTCCGCAAGCGTGGACTTGCCATGGTCTATATGCGCTATTATACTGAAATTTCTTATATGGGTTTGTCTGCTCAAAACTTTCTCCTCCAACCAATTCAAATTATAAACTTTATTTGGGACCCTCAATTCCCGAGCGACATGAGTTTCTTGTTAGATAAAACTAAAAGTTTACCGTCATATCTTTTATTACCTTCAGCACGTTCATATCCGTCCGCACAAACGCAAACTGCCCCTGCGCCTTTTTTGCGGCGTTTGCAATTTCCGCAAGGTGTGCGTCAAGAGCCGCTTTATATTTTTTTATGGCTGTCTTATCGGGTATTGCGGGCATTGTTCTGCCGTTTTCGCAATCTTCCAATGTAACGTCCTCGTCCAATTCGGGGTCGGCTTCGGTCTTATCCAGCAAAACGAGCGCTGACAGTTTTTGCCGTTTATATGCAAGCAGTTTAAAAAGCGCCGTTTTATCGTCGTTTGTAAAAAAATCCGATATAAATATACAGCTGCCCTGTCTGAGAGGCATTTTTTTCAAAGGTCCCAACAAATCGCCTTCGCCCGAAAATTCCAATCCGTCAAGATGATCCACAACGATATTTATACGGCTTGGCGAGGTAATATCGCACAGCGGCGTATTGCCGGGCGCAAAAATATTCACCCTGTCCATATTCAGCATAAACATATAACAAAGGCAGGCGCACAGCAGTTTTTGCGTAAGACCCTTATCGCCGAACCCCATAGAGCCGCTTGTGTCGAGTATGATATTGACATTTGCCTGACGTTCTTCGTGAAAAAGTTTTATTATCAGCTTGTCCAGCCTGCCGTAACTTTTCCAGTCGATATTTTTTACGCTGTCGCCCTGAGTATAATTTCTGAAATCCGAAAATTCCACACTCTGACCCTTTGCTTTTGACTTTCTTCTTCCGCCGACGGATACTGCATCTGTTTTCAGCTGCAAACTTATTTTTTTTATCCGATCCATATATTCCGAGGTGAAAGTTTCTCTCAATGCGGTCATTTTACTTCTCCTTTAACAGCATATCCACAAGCGCTTCCGCTGTGACTCCGTCGCTGAGCGCCTCAAAGTTCAGCAATATCCTATGGCACAAAACAGGTTTTGCAACAGCTTTTATATCGTCAAAGCTGACATTGTAGCGTCCGTTCAATACCGCGCGTATCCTTGAGGCGGTAACTATTGCCTGAGCGGCGCGCGGGCTTGCTCCCGACAATATGTATTTTTTTGCCTGTTCCCAACCGTTTTCGGGGTGAGTTTTTATAACAAGACCCATTGCAAAATCCGCAACAGCCTCAGCAATGGGCAGCTGTTTTGCAATTTCCGCAATTTCGGTCAGAAGGCTGCCGTCCGCAACCTTCTGCGGCTCGTGCTGTTCCGCCGAGGTCGTAAGGTCTACTATTTCCATAAGCTCTTTTGCCGTGGGAAAGGTCACATTCAATTTGAACATAAAACGGTCAAGCTGAGCTTCGGGCAGGGGGTATGTTCCCTCCTGCTCAATGGGGTTCTGAGTTGCAAGCACAAAAAACGGTTCCGGCAGGGTATATGTTGTTTTGCCGCCTGTAACGGTCTTTTCCTGCATTGCCTCAAGCAAAGCGCTTTGCGTTTTGGGTGTGGCGCGGTTTATTTCGTCGGCAAGCACTATATTTGCAAACACGGGACCTTGCCTAAATTCAAAACGACCGCCCTGTTCGTCTTTTATAAAAATATCCGTACCCGTAATATCCGACGGCATAAGGTCGGGGGTAAACTGTATACGCGAAAACTCCATATCCATTACTTTGCCTATGGTCTTTACAAGCCGTGTTTTGCCAAGCCCCGGCATACCTTCAAGCAGCACATTGCCGCCCGCTATCATAGCCGTAAGAACAAAATCTATCAGTTCATGCTGTCCGATAACGGCA
>CANRCU010000143.1 GCA_947629215.1 uncultured Clostridia bacterium | reverse complement strand
GGTCTGATATATACCCGCCATACCAAAGCCGCAAAGCGCCGTTATTATGTAAATATCCGATTTATTCAAAACAGATGTTGTTATCATATTGCCCATCAGTGGCATACCGTAACGCCGCAATTCCGTCTGTACCGCTTTTGAACCGTTTTTCGCATTGAAATATTTGAAAAACCGCAGTCTTGCAAGACCTATGACCGATACAATACCGTCCGTTATAAAATAACTCAGGAATATCCACTCTACCCTACTGCCCCAGAGCTTGCAAAACAGGCACATAAAGCCCAGTTTGCCACAGACTGTTATCATGCTTAAAAGCAGATTCAGCTTAGCCTCACGCAAAGCCGCAAGCATGGCGATAACAAGCTGAGATGTATTGTATGTAACAAACCACAGGCAGCAACAAAAAAGCAATTTCGCGCCAAACAGCCCCGAAAGCCCCACCGACAGCTTTTCCGTTGTCATCGGCCATGCCCATAGCCTTGAAGTACAGGCAACAACGCCCAATATAGCCGCAATAACAAGCGGCGTAAATATCAAGCCCAGTATATTTGATTTCAGCCATGCCAAAAAAACTGTTGTATAAAACGTATCTTCTTTTTTTGCGATCTGATATTTGTTTATATAGCGCATTACCGACTGCACGAGCCATTGTATGCAAACCATGCCTGCGGTAGTGACCGCTATATTGACATTTGAGTAATGCCCCATTTGTTCGGGCGCAAACAAAGCCGTCATCTGCGACATGGTAACAATGCCGACAACGCCTTCTATGCCCTTGGCTGCCATATAGATGACAGTATCTTTTGCCATACGTTTTTTTTGTGTACTTTGTTCCGACATAATTTTCACCGTTTTTGTCAATGATATTCGTATACTTATAACCGACAGTCGATACCTGTCAGTTATCCAGTTTATGATTATATCATATTTTTGCGGCTTATACAACTGTTTTCGGGAAATTTGTCTGCAAATTTTGTATATCCGTCATATCGCAAAAAAGGCTCAAACCTTAAAGGAATGAGCCTTTTGCGTGAGGACTGCCTTATTAGGGCAGCCCATTTATATTATTCTTTTTTCAAATCACTGAATTGAACTCTATCCAAATCGCCTATCTTAATGGCACCGAATACACCACTTACCATCAAGCAATCATCATTTTGCAATGTAACAATGCTGATCTCAGGTTTACTATATTTTTTCATATTTCAAACCCCCTTCAATTAAGCTGTGGTTGTTGCATCTTCAACAACTTCCAGACCCTTGTTCTTGTCTTCATCAGCTACTTCTTTAGCGCCGATCTCAACCTTGAAACCTTCGGCAGTTGTTTCACGAGCCTCGTTTGCAGCATCTGATAAGTACGGGCTTCTTACGCCGTCAAGTCTTACAGCGTACAGATAACCGTTGGTGTAACCAAGGTCTTTACCCGTGATAGTTTCGCCGTTTTCAAGCACGATAGCTGTATAAACTTTATTTGTTGTAGCAACTACTTTACCGTCGATAGTGAGCTTAAGCTCGCCTGCGGTAGGTTTCTTGATCGCTGCGATAAGAAGAGTATCATTGCCTATTGTATAAACAGCCGTGTGAACATCCGAATCGCTGTTAAGGCGCTGGAGATAAGGTTTCTCAAACTCTACCTTTGTGCCGCTGTTATTGTTCTTAACAGCCGTATCTGCTGCGGAAACATACTTAGCCGGTGTAAATGTAAGCACATCAAGTATACCGTCTGTTGTATATGCCTTAACAAGGTCATTCGGCAATACCTTAGCCTGTACAGCAGGAACCGATGTTTCTGTCGACAGAGCCATATCCTCGTCTTTGCTGAAGTTGCTGTATTCATAGAATACGGAATCCGAATCGCCGCTGCTCATCTGACCCCAAGCATCATCTTTGATATAGCCGTTGGTCTGTGTATACATAAATGTTGCATTTGAGCCTGCGCCCCATGTACGACCAAACTGACCGACTGCATCAACAGGTTTATCTGTTGTGATAACACAGTTTCTGAAGATATAGGGTGAAGTCTTAGGTGCTACGATATAACCGATCTTGCTGTTGTTCGATTCATCGGAATATGTCTTCCACTGAAGTTCGCAGTTATCAAATACAGCCGTAAATTCGCCGCAGATGTAGTCTACATTACCGCCGATAACGCTGTCTTTGAAGTATACATGATAGCCGTTATTTGCAGAGCCGTTGCGGCCTAATGTATCTTGAGACGAAAGGATCTGGCAGTTATAAACCTGAATATCGTCTGCATCGATATAGAATGCATTTGAACGTTCCTTAGTTGAGAATACCGAAACATCTGTCTGACCTGCAACACGTTCGGTAACAAGACCGCCTGTCGAATGGTCAAAGTCTGCTGCATCTTTCTCTGTTACTTCATAGTTATATGTGTTCTTAAATGTTGTATCTTCTGCGATGAAGTGGTCGCCGCGAATGATAGCAACACCGCCCCAAAGGTTGCCGTCGCCTTCATTTGAGTTGTACTTATCATAGAAGAGTTCTTCGTCGTAAAGACCTGTAGCCTTATCAAGCGAATAGTAGAACGAACCTACACCATAATACCAGTGGATAGTATGACCGTTACCTTTTACAGTGATGTAAGGCTCTGTAAATACGATCTGTTCTTCGATATCGTCGGTAAGCTCGATAGTAATTCTACCGTCTTCGCCCTCGGGTCTGTTGCTTAATGATGCGATATAAGCATTGGCATCCTTAAGTGTCGGGAATTTCTCGCTCGGTACCTGAATAACGGTATTGCTTGCGTCAAATTCATTAACATCGTCTATCTGGATCCAGTAGAGATAGTTAGCGCCGTCACCGGAGAATGTGATAGTTACCTCTGTTTCCGTACCGTTTGTGAAGTAGCTGTTAGTTGTCGGGTTAGCTGCATTTGCGCTGCTGTCTGTTGTAACAGTGTTCTGACCGTTGATATCCCATGTACCCGAATACCAACCTGCAACGGTAACTTTCTGCTTGCCGCTTACGGGAACAATTATCTGGTCGCCTGCGCTTGCTCTTATGGAAGTATCATTGTTGATCCTTATAGGTGTAGCCTCGTCGGCACTCTTATATACGACCTGCTGAGCAGAAGCATCTTTTGCCATATCTTTTGGAAGGTCAATGTGGCTTGGGTCGTTAGCTTTAAGGTAAACGGTATTTACATTATCCGTATCGGTCTCAACTTTTACCTTATCTATTGTTGTATAGCCAAGTGAATCGATAACAGTCTCGTAATCACCGGGTTTGATCGAAGCAGAATAGCTCTTGCCGTCTTCGCTGATAGTAGCCTCTGTTTCGTTGCCGTTTATCATGTTTTTGAACTTAATGCTCTTAAGGTCGGAAGCATTGCCGTCGCTTGTTATTATATCGCCCGAAAGTTTAACATCGGGTATCTCAACAAGTGAAAGCTGAATGTTCTTTATGTCTGCGGAAACTTTGATCTTGTCGGTCTTTGTTTCAACAAATGTTACGCCTACGCCTGCATCGGATGACTTGATCTCATAAGTATGACCAACACCGAGTTTAACCGATTTTGTATCCTTGTTGATAGTTGCAACTGTTGTGCCAAGGAAAGAATCTACAAGATCAAAGCTTGATTTGCTGAAATCATATTGGCTGCCTTCGGGAGTTACCCATGCTTCTACGGGTACTTCAATTTCCTGATCTACCGCAAAGTCTGCCGAGCAGAAACCACAGTTATTTGTCTTACCTGTTGTGGAAAGAACATATGTGTGACCTGCCTGTGCGCGGAATGCTACATATTCAACGCCGACTTCCGTATCTGTATAGCCGAGTCTTTCACCTGTAGCCGAATCAAAATCCCAAACTCTTACGAAAGAGCCTGTGTATACATAACTTGTAAATGTACCGTTTCCAACACATTTGAATACAAGTGCGGTACCGTCACCAAACTTAGGAATAGACTGGATATCATTTGCATTGGCATTTCTGTTACCTGCCTTATATGCATTAACGCCTGTTCTGTCGCCTCTTGTAAGGTTCATGAATGCGTCGTTGTTGTTGTTAGGTGTAAATCTTTCAAGACCGTCTTCGTATGCAGTGTTGACATTACCTACGAGTGAAAGTTCGGAATCACCGTATTTAAGAGTCTGCTGCTCGATAGTCTTCATGGTCACGCCGTCTGCATTGGTAGCATCTTTTGCTATATCATCGAACCATACAGAGAAGCTTTCTGCCTGACCTGTGGGAAGAGCCTCGTTGATAACTTCAATTTTATGAACATAAGTTTCGCCCGATGCTGCTTCGTCATATGTAAGTGTAAGAACGCCTGCGTCGCCCTTATAGTCAATAACCTGTGCTGTTTCTGCGCCGTCTGCTTCGGTTTCATGACCTGCCGCTTCCTTGTTGTTGCCTGCGAATGTTCCGAGAACATTACCGGATGCATCGGTCAGTGTCCATGTATTGTGACCGTATACGCAAGCTGTTAAAGCGATCTGCGCATTGCCTGCAACTGCTATCTGGAAGCTGTCGCCGGGTTTCGATGTTGTACCGTGAGCATCATCTCTGATAGCCGAAGCTGCGGATGCGGATGCCTTGATAGTACCCTCGCCGAATGTTTTTCCATCAAGAGTGCCTGCCGGTTCTGCCACAAAATCTGCCGTATATGTCTTGCCTGCTACGGGAGTTGCAAGATCGCCGCTCTCAACAGGTGCAGTCGTTGTGGTCTCGGAAGGAGTTTCTGTAGTAGTTTCTACCGGCGCTGCTGTTGTTGTCTCGGTAGGAGTTTCTGTAGTAGTTTCAGGTGCAGCGGCATCTGCCTCAAAGTTGACCGCATAAACGGGAACATTTGTACCCTTGCCGACAAATAAATATGTTGTATTTGCCTTAACGGGAACCGTAAGTACTACAAATTCCGAATCTGCGCCGTCGGGAACAGCTTTTGTACCTGTTGAAGCATCTACGGATGTGTAGCCTTCTGCTACGCTGCCTGTAACGATAGCAGCCGTTTTGCCGCCATTGATCTTACATGCGACCGAAAGTGTACCGTCTTTTGCGGGAACGATCTCCATAGCCTCACGGAAAGTACCGGCGCTGCCACCGTCAAGAGATGTCTTTTCGGTATTTGTGCCGCCTGTTTCATAGTGCTTTGTATATGTATATCCGCCTACGGTAACGGGCGATCCCGAATCGTCTTTAAGCTTGAAACCCTTTTCCTGAGTTGCTGCAACGGTGATCTTTATATCGCTTGTTTCAGCAAGAACATCGCCGGGTACATTGTTTTCCTTAATACCTTCATTATCAAGCAGATTGGCATCGTTTGTAACCACATCATCGGCATAAGCGTCTACAACAGCCGAACCGCTCTCTACCGAATCAACATAAGCGTCATCGGCATAAACGATAGAGCTCAAGCCGGGTACAGCCAAATTGCTGACTGTCATAATGCCTGCCATAAAAGAACTTGCAATTACTCTTAAATTCTTTTTCATTTTTTTTCCTCCTCATTTTTTATGTAGTGGTATTTGTGCATACATCGATCAACAAGCAATATATAAAAACCGTTCAAAGATATTCCGCATCGGTACGGTCTTTATATCGTCGGTCTTGCATAAAGCCGAAAAATACAGGTACACAGCGTACATATATCAAAGTTTGCCGTTGACCATGCCTGCCGCAACAAGCATTTTACCCAAAAGATAGTTGTTTTGCACAACCATTGTAAAGGGCATAATGCGCTCTGGTTTAATTATATATAATTTTTTTAAAAAAATCAAGTATTTTTACATATTTTTTTCAAAAATATTTCACAAAATTTTCAATCTCCCTGTTTTATTGTTACAAAGCGCCTGTTTTTATTTGTACATATGTGATATATGCCTGTTGACAAGCCCGACATTATAGTGATATTATAAATAATATACAAATATTATAAATTAGGAGAGAAAAAATGGCTAAACCCGATATAGATACAATAAACAAGCGCCGTATCTTCGGCATAATATCGCATCCCGACGCAGGCAAGACAACACTGACCGAAAAACTGCTGCTGCACGGCGGCGCAATACACCAGGCAGGCACGGTCAAAGCGCGTAAAGGCAGATATGCCAAATCCGACAGGATGGAAATAGAAAAACAAAGGGGTATTTCGGTCACCTCGTCCGTTATGCAA
>CANRCU010000142.1 GCA_947629215.1 uncultured Clostridia bacterium | reverse complement strand
TTATTCAAAAGCCCCGCTATCTGCACGCCGTTTTCAAAAACATCACCGAATGCATTTACAACAGCCGCAGCGCCGAATTTCAGACCGTTCACGTCAATGGCATAAAAGCCTAAACCGCTTTTCATACACTGCTCTGCCCCAAGCACCTTGCCGACTGTTGCGCCCGTTCCTGCGCCTACGCTGCCCTGTTTAGGGGCATTATTCTCCCATGCGTCCCTGCATGCATCATAAGCCATACGAGGTGTCGGCGCAGCGTATTTATCCCCCACAGCCAAATCAAAAATGCATGACTGACACACAAGAGGAACTTTTGTTACACCCACATCGAAGCCTATATCTTTTTCCTGCAAAAAACGCATAACGCCGCCTGCAGCATCCAGACCGAAAGCCGAACCGCCGCTAAGCAGCACAGCATGTATTTTTTCGGCTGCCATTCGCGGGTCAAGCAGAGGTGTTTCTCTTGACGCAGGACCGCCGCCGCGTATATCCACCCCGGCTGCCGCGCCGTCGGGCAGCAAAATGACCGTACAGCCCGTACCGCCTTCTTTATCCTGAGCATTACCTATTTTTACGCCCGCTATTTCGGTTATGTCTATTTCCCTCATATTATTTCCCCTCTCATATCAAAAAGGGACACCTTAACGGCGTCCCTAAAAAAACATCTATCAGCCGTTAATAAGCGACTTCATTGCGTTTTGATATTCAACTTCTTTAAGCGCAAGCTGTGTACCTATCGTATTGAGCTTGTTCATATACTCGTCAACGCTTATCTTGCCCGAACCGAGATCTGTAATTGCACCTGCCATATCGGATATAAGCTGCATATATTCAACGCTTACAGTCTTGATATTTTGATAAGATGCAGGCGCCGAAAGAGCATTTATCTTGCCGATCGCTGTATCTGCAGCCGATTTCATATCGGATGCTGCGGTTATTGCTTTTTGCAGCTCTTCTTCGGAATTGATGCCCTCTGTATTTATCTGATTAAAATAGTCCATAAAACCGATAGCTGTTGTATTGAATTCATTGTTTATTGCTGTCAGAGAATTGATAAAATCGGATTCGGACTGATCGTTCGTGGTAACAACACCCGTAATAGGCTCTTTGTCAACAAGCTCGGGTGCAATAATGGTCGCAATTTTTGTTTCTGCATCCCAAAGTACCTCCGTACCGCTTGCATCGGAGATCGCGCGCAGCGGAAGCATTGTGCTGCCGTTGATTATCTGTGCGGGTACATCTATAGCATGAGATTCACCGTTAAGATAATAGCAACTTTCGCCTATATTTATCGTTATGGCATCACTGCCCTTTGTCAGTGTAACAGTCTTTGTTTCGCCGTTCCAGTCAATGCCATAACCCATATTGTCAAAAACGCCTCTTAACGGTATAAGAGTCCTGCCCTCTACAACAACAGGCTTCTGATTCTGGAAATTAACAATATTTCCGTTTATGGAAACATTTACGTCCTGCGCATAACAAGCTGTTCCAAAAGCTGCCACGGCAAATGCTGTAAGTAAAAATTTTCTCAGTTTCATAATTATCCTCCTTAGGTATAGGTATATATTTTTTATCCACTTTAAATATACTACAATAAAGCAAAATTGTCAATCAAAAGTTTCCTCTCACGACATCGAACGGCAATTTTCACAATAAAATCCGTTCTCATCCCATTCCAGCATTTTACCGCAGCGGCGACAATGCCTTGTATAGCTGCCCACATCATCTATCAAACCTTCAACAAGGCTTTCCGTGCATTTATTGCGTTCTTTGAAAAGCCATGCCGTATCTATCTCCATTTCCCATATCCTGCTGCACATAAAATATGTATCGAGCATTTTGCTGTATGTCAGCAGCTCGTCTACAGAGCTGTCTTTCAGATACGGTTTCCTGAGCCTTGAATTGCCCGAAAGCCGCTGTTCTATATAATCACTCCAAAGCCTGCGTACACGCACATTTCGCACGTCCACGGGCATAGAGGCATATTCAAATATCTCGGTCTTGTTTTTCTCTATACCGAGCCTTTTGTAAATATGCTCGACAAGCGGTATGTTTGTAAGTGTTTCCTGAAGATTTTCCTTAACGTAGATATTCGGTACGGCATAATATTTCCATGCATTTATTGCATTTTTGAGCCCGATATATTCATCATCCAGCACCTTTTTGGGGAAAGCAACGCAAATACCGCCTACTTTTCGTGTTTTTCCCTTCAGGCTTTTTGTTATATAGGCAAGCTCTTTCTGTCCCTTTGCATTTACATAGCCTATGTCAAATTTCCCGCGCCTGCCTGCGCGTCCTGCTATCTGCTTTATCTCGCCTGCCGTAAGCAGACGATTCTGCATACCGTCAAATTTATATATTTCCATAAAAATAATACGTCTTACGGGAAGATTTACGCCCATACCTATAGCATCAGTCGTAACAAGTACCTTTGACTTGCCTTCAATAAAATTTTCAAACTGTTGTTTACGTGTTTCATACGGCAAAGCTCCATATAACACGCTCACATCTATTCCCATTTTTATCAATTGCGCGCCTATGGCATTGACCTTTTGTTTGGAAAAAACTACTAAAGCATCCCCGGGCTGCACATCTTCTATATTAAACGGTTCTTTTTCTATCTCAAGCGGTGTTTTTCGCCTGTGATTTATCACTTCATAAAAATCTCCGCAGGCATCTATAAGCTGAATAAGCACATCAAGCGCCTCCGGGGCTGTGCATAAACATATCTCCCTTGCGCGCATGCCCATTATCGCCCTTGTCCACGCATGACCGCGCAGATTATCCGCTATCATCTGACATTCGTCTATGACCACAACATCATATTCGGTATTCAGCTCGGCCAATTCCACTGTCGATGCGATATGCGTCGCATTTTCAACACAGCGTTCTTCCTCGCCCGTAACAAAGCTGCACGGAACACCGCTGTTATTCAGCTCGTCGCTTATCTCCAGTGCCAACAGGCGCAGCGGAGAAAGGTAAGCGCCCGTTTTGGCTTTTTTCAGCATCTGTATAGAACTGTAAGTCTTTCCGCTGTTGGTCTTGCCGACATGGATATAAAACATACGGCGCTTGATCTGCCTTTGACTTTCTATTTCCAGACGGCGGCTCAGTGTCAGGTCTATGCGTTCAAGCGCATATGCATATTCGTTTATATTGACTACCGCCTTTATATCCGAATTAAAAAACTGCGCATATGCGCCCGGTTGTTTCAAAAAAATATCTACAGCAATGCATGACGGGTTTGTCAGTTTTTTCCTTTCCTCGGTCAGTTTGCCTGCCTCAAAAACCGCAGTTATTTCTATAAGCCGATCCAGTTTTTTCTCGGATGTGCTATCCATGCACATTTTCGGAAAAAGCTTTCGTGTATTCCAGTATTTGTAATATATTGTTTTTATTTCACTTATAAAACCTGCGGAAAATGCTTTCCCGCGTTTTTCATACATATCGGAAATGCGCTCGGGCAGCGGATTTAAAAACCTTTGTGCAGTACGTTTGCCCATATGCAGATTTTTCGGCGGATCAATATTTTCGCTTTTATATTTCAACAAAAAATCCAATATCAGCTCTTTGTCCTCTGTATTGTATTCAATTTTTGATATATCAAACTTTTTTGTTTTTTTCTTTTTTCTGTAGGCCATAATACTTATAAATACAGGCATATTTCTGCCTTTGCAAGTCATGTTGTATCGTTACTGTTTGTATGAATATCATTATATCACAACTTTGTCATAATATGCAATATAATTTATTGAAGGACTAAGTCAAAGATATGATCACAAAAGCCCTGTCCTATCGGTTAGTCCGAAAAGAACAGGGCAAATATATTCTTTTATGCATTTTCAACGGATAAGACCTTATATTCCTGATCCTCTACGGTTTTTTTGAGTACATCATCGCCGACAGCGGCATTAAGTGTCAAAACGGCTGTACCGGCCTCGTGGCTAACTTCCGCTTCATCCACTTGCGGCAGCGCCTCAAGCACCTTTTTTACCCTTGCTTCGCAATGTCCGCACATCATTCCTTCAATTTTCATAACTTTTTTCATTGTCTTTTTCTTCCTTTCTTTTTTTACTTTTATTTTTTTATCACGACTTGCATCGTGAATTTTCAACAAATTAAGCCTTAATGCATTTGATACGACAAAAAAACTTGAAAGGCTCATCGCCGCCGCCCCGAACATCGGGTTCAGCTGCCAACCCAAAGCCTTTATAAACACGCCTGCCGCCAAGGGTATGCCTATTACATTGTAAAAAAATGCCCAAAAGAGATTTTGCCTTATGTTACTGAGTGCAGCGCGGCTAAGCCTTATTGCCGCAGGCACATCGCCAAGGCTGCTTTTCATAAGCACCACATCGGCGGCATCTATCGCAATGTCTGCGCCTGCGCCTATCGCAATACCCGTATTTGCGCGCGTCAGCGCCGGTGCATCGTTTATGCCGTCGCCGACCATTGCTACTGCGCCTTGCTGCTGAAGCCTTCTTATAACACTTTCCTTACCGTCGGGCAAAACACCCGCTATAACCTCGTCTACACCCACAAGCCGACCTATCGCTTGGGCGGTCTTTTCGTTATCGCCCGTAAGCATAACTACTTTTATGCCCATATTTTTAAGTTCGGCTACCGCGCGGGGGCTTTCGGGCTTTATAACATCCGCAACAGCCGCCATTCCTATAACTTTGTCATTCTTTGTAAAAATAATAGGTGTTTTCCCGTTTTCCGACAACTCATCGGCTTGTTTTATTGTATTCTCTTCTATTTTTGCAAAACCGCTTATGAATTTAAGACTGCCGCCTGTCAGCTTATCGCCGTTTAACACGGCTGTGACACCGTTACCCCCAAGCGCCTTGAAATCCGATGCTTCCTCGTATATTACGCCGCATTCCTCGGCTTTATTTACAATGGCGCCTGCAAGAGGATGCTCGCTTTTTTTCTCCAAAGAATATGCAAGCTGCAAAAGTTCTTTTTCAGTATGACCGTTTGCAGGCAAAATATCGGTTACTTTCGGTTTCCCTTCGGTGATGGTTCCCGTTTTGTCAAGCGCGATTATTTCCGTCTTGCCTGCCTGTTCAAGCGAGACCGCCGTTTTGAAAAGAATACCGTTCTTGGCGCCCACTCCGCTGCCGACCATTATCGCAACCGGCGTTGCAAGCCCCAAAGCACATGGGCAACTTATGACCAGCACGGAGATACCGCGAGCCAGAGCAAACGAAAACTCTTTGCCGACAAGCAGCCATATCAGCGTTGTTACCAGCGCTATTGAGATGACCGTCGGAACAAAGACTCCCGATACCTTATCGGCAAGCTTTGCTATCGGCGCTTTTGTTGCCGCCGCATCGCTCACCGTTTTTATTATTTGAGAAAGTGTCGTATCTTCGCCGACCCTTGATGCCTCACAGCGTATAAAACCCGAACAATTTATTGTTGCGGCTGTTACCTCATCACCGACCGCCTTGTCGACCGGTATGCTCTCACCCGTAAGCGCAGCCTCGTCAACGGCTGTTTCTCCCTCTGTTATAATACCGTCGACGGGTATGCTCTCACCCGGACGAACAACAAAAATATCGCCTTTTTTTACTTGTTCGATCGAAACTGTCGTTTCCTCACCGTTTTGCAATATAACGGCAGTCTTCGGCATAAGGCTCATCAGACCTTTAAGCGCATCCGTAGTTTTGCCCTTTGAATGAGCCTCAAGCATTTTGCCCACGGTTATAAGCGTAAGTATCATTGCTGCCGATTCAAAATAAAATTCATGCATATATTGCATAACAAGCTCTTCACTGCCGTTTACCTGCGCAGATGTCATCATAAAAAGCGCATAGGTACTCCATATAAACGACGCAGCCGAGCCAAGGGCGACCAAGGTATCCATATTCGGCGCACGATGTATCAACCCTTTGAAACCGTTTATAAAAAATTTCTGATTTATGACCATGACTATTGCCGCAAGCAAAAGCTGGACAATGCCTATTGCAATGTGGTTTCCGTCAAACATATGCGGCAAAGGCAGCCCCCACATCATATGTCCCATAGAAAAATACATCAACACGGCAAGAAAGCCTATCGAGGCTATCAGCCGCCTTTTAAGCACAGGGGTTTCCCTATCGGCAAGAGCGTCGCTGTCTGCCGACGAAGTTTGGGCTGCGCCCTTTTCGCTTGCGCCGTAACCCGCCGCCTCGACCGCCGAAATT
>CANRCU010000141.1 GCA_947629215.1 uncultured Clostridia bacterium | reverse complement strand
TTCAAACGGTATATGTTCGCTTAATGCGGGCGAGGATCGTCTTTGCCTGTGTTGTGTGATGGAAATAAATAAAACAGGGCAAGTTTTATCCCAAAAGATAGAGAAGGCTGTTATAAATGTGGACAGGCGTATGAGTTATACAGTTGTAAACAGTCTTTTGTGCGATGAAAACAGCCCGTACAGTGAAGAGTATAAAGATTTTTTGCCGATGTTTGCCGTTATGGCGGAACTCAGGGATATTTTGTTTGAAAAACGGCGAAAACGCGGCGCAATAGAATTTGAATCCAAAGAAGCCAAATTTATTTTGGACGAAAACGGTAAGCCGATAGACATAGTGCCGTATGAGCGTAACCTTGCAACAAGTATAATAGAAGAATTTATGCTGGCGGCAAACGAGTGCATAGCCGAATATTATTTCTGGCTGGAGCTGCCGTTCGTGTACCGCAACCATGACGAACCCGACAGTGAAAAGATCGAAAAATTAAGGGAACTTATAGGCGGGCTTGGCTATAATCTTAAAGGCAGCGTCACACATCCTAAGGCGTTTCAGAAACTTCTTGACGAAACAAAAGGCAGACCCGAAGGTACGCTTATACACCGTATGGTGCTCAGAAGTATGAAACAGGCGCGTTACAGCCACGAAAATAACGGTCATTTCGGTCTTGCGGCAAAATATTACTGCCATTTTACCTCACCTATAAGGCGTTATCCCGATCTTCAGATACATCGTATAATAAGCAAACATCTTGAAGGTACGCTTGGAGAAGGCGATATTGCGTTTCTTGCCAAAAATCTGCCTGAAATTACTTCACATTGTTCAATGGCGGAACGACGCGCCGAGGATGCCGAACGTGAAACGGATAAATACAAGGCTGTCGAATATATGTCCGATAGGGTAGGGCAGGTCTTTGACGGTATGATAAGCGGCGTAACAAGCTGGGGCATTTATGTTGAGCTGCCTAACACGGTCGAGGGCATGGTCGCGGTTAAGGAGCTTACCGACGATCACTATATTTTTGACGAAGAACATATGTGTTTTACAGGCGAAAGAACTCACAAGGAATATAAGCTTGGAGATATTGTAAGAGTAAAGCTGATAGGGGCAAGCCTTGTGACGAGAACCATAGATTTTGAATTTGAAGAAACCGATCGGTAAAATCGATATGCGGAGGGAGAAAAATGCTTGCAAAAGTGTTATCTGCGGCATTGACAGGTATAGACGGTTATTTTGTCAATGTCGAAACGGATGTCAGCAACGGCTTTCCGGGTTTTGATATAGTCGGGCTGCCCGACAATGCCGTTAAAGAATCCAAAGAAAGAGTGCGTACAGCGCTTAAAAATTCGGAATATGAGCTACCTGCAAAGCGTATAACAATAAATCTTGCACCTGCCAACACCAGAAAAGAGGGACCTGCTTTCGATTTGCCGATAGCAATAGGTCTGCTTGCCTGCATGAAAGCGGTCAAAGACCCCGATAATATGCTTATTATAGGCGAATTGTCGCTTGACGGTTCCGTAAGACCCGTCGACGGTGTGCTTCCTATGCTGCACTATGCGTGGCATCACGGTATAACAAGGTGCATCGTGCCTTTTGAAAATGCCGAGGAGGCAGCTCTTGTAAAGGGTATGGAGGTATATGCCGTAAGTCATCTTACTCAAGCTGTTTCTGTCATAAACGGAGAAAATATTATAGAGCCGTTTGTTATGGATACGGACAATATTTTTCTGAACAAAAGTGACAGCGATGTGTTGGATTTTGCCGATGTTAAAGGTCAGGAAGATGTAAAATGGGCTTTGGAGATAGCGGCGGCGGGAATGCATAATATATTGATGATAGGGCCGCCCGGTTCGGGCAAGACTATGATGGCAAAGCGGATACCGACCATATTGCCCGACCTCAGCTTTGAAGAAAGCATAGAAATAACCAAGATATATTCGGTAGCGGGACTTTTGCGCAGCAAAAACGCGCTTATAACAAAGCGGCCGTTCCGTTCGCCTCATCACACTATATCAAATGCCGCAATGGTGGGCGGCGGCAAAGTACCGCGGCCGGGGGAAGTAAGCCTTGCGCATTACGGTATACTTTTTCTGGACGAATTGCCCGAATTCAGCCGTTCCGTGCTGGAAGAGCTGCGTCAGCCGCTTGAGGACAACGAGGTCACAATATCGCGTATAAACGGCACTATGACTTATCCTGCCGATCTTATGCTTGTGGCAAGCATGAACCCTTGTCCGTGCGGTTATCACGGCTATTCGGATAAATGTACCTGCCGTGAGAGCGAAATAGCCAAATATATGGGCAAAATAAGCGGTCCGCTGCTTGACAGGATAGATATACATATAGAGGCTGCCGCCGTAAATTTTGAAAAAATGGGCAGCACCGTGCCTGCCGAAAGCTCGGCAGAGATAAAAAAACGTGTGATAAAGGCGCATAAAATACAACTTGAACGCTATTCGGGCGAGGGGATATATTTTAATTCTCAGCTTTCGTCATCGCAGATAAACAAATATTGCAGGCTTGGCGCAGACGAAACAAAACTTTTGAAACTTGCATTTGACAGGCTTGGTATGAGCGCGCGGGCATATCATAAAATACTCAAACTTTCAAGAACGATAGCCGACCTTGCAGGCAGCGCGGAAATAAAAACAGAGCATATCAAAGAGGCATTGCAATTGAGAGATCTTGACAGAAGAATGTTGTTCTGAAAACGGCAAAAAAATATGCATTATACTCTAATAATATAGGCAAAAAATCTTTTTGTTGTTATTCACTCGAAACTATGATATAATGGTTATTGATAAAACTTCAAAACAGGGGTGAAAAAATTGCGCAGCAGTGCATACGAAAAGTTCGCAAGGCTGAATCTTTTTTTTACAGCGGGCTTTAACAATGCTTTTCAGAAGATAGATAAAGAGAATAAAAACGATATATTTATGTATTTTGACAATATATACAGAATATGGTATTACAGCGCCATGTTTAAAGAAGGGTTTGCATCACCGTCGGTATTTGCGAATATATGGTTCAAGACAGACGGGGTTGTCACCTGCATACCTAAAGTCAAAAACTGCGACTGTAATTTTGTCTGGCAGGAATATACGGTCGAAAAGCACCCGTTTGCGGACGATTTATACCATATTGTCGATGTTGTTGAGGAAAACGCAAGTTTTGACAGAATATCAAACGAATTGATACCCGAAGATTTTGCAAAATTTTCAGACAGGTTTACTTTCAATGACAACAGCTATATAGCCTATATTGTGGAAATAGCGTCCGAGCTTGGCATAATAAAAAAGATACCGTCAATATACATAACCAAATACCGCGCTACCGCCAAAGGCTTTCATCTGTATCAGCTTGATACAAAGACTTTGCTCGAAAAGGTGATAGACTGCGCGGCAAAGCTTTGCTGCCGTAAGTTTATGACAATATTCGGCGCTGTGCCGGAATTGAATAGATCAATGGTGATGAAATGGTTCTGTGAGTTTGATTTGACTGATGATATTTATGTCGATCTGTATGATATAGTCGGCATTGATATAATATCGCTGTGGAAAGACGAGCGTGAAAACCGTTCCGAACCCGATGAGCTGGAAAGAGCGGCGCTGTCGTCGGTGTATCCGATAGGCAGGTTGATAGACAGATATTTTCTGACACCTTTCGGCAGGTATTTTCAGCTGATACAGCCTATCTATTATATGCCGTTCAACTTTGAAAAGGAACTTAATTATATTTTTCAGGACGGCAACAGGGACGATTTTGATAATTCTCTTGCGGTTTTT
The DNA here is from genome assembly GCA_947629215.1 of uncultured Clostridia bacterium. Lineage (GTDB taxonomy): Bacteria > Bacillota > Clostridia > Lachnospirales > CAG-274 > RGIG4310. The sequence goes on along the minus strand of CANRCU010000141.1, from coordinate 2,426 downwards.
TGCCCAAGCAGTCTGTATAGGCTCACACCGTTGGGCAAGCTTTTTGTTGCTTCGGAGAAAAAAGAAACGCCTTTTATGCTGACCGATGAAGAATTGGAGAATTATCTTGAAAAATTTATAAAGCATTATATAGCTTTTATATGACCAAACAAAAAGTATGAGCAGTGTGAACGGTTAAAAAAAATATCCTCCGCGCGGTTTTATCCAAGCGGAGGATATTTACTTTATGACAAAGATTCAATAAGTTTATCTATATTTTTTGTTATCAGCTCTACACCCGAAAGCCAGAAATTTTTATCATGTAGATCTATACCGGCTATCTTTGCAACATCGGCAAGACCCATATTGCCTGTGGCTTTAAGCATTTTGTCATACATCGGCATAAAATCGGCGCCGATTTTTTTGTATATTGCGTAAAGACCCTTGCTTAGCAGCATACCGAAAGCATAGGGAAAGTTGTAATAATTAAATTCGGCATCGTAGTAATGCGGCTTGCAAGCCCACATATACGGGTGATAGCAGGAAAGTTCACCGTAAGTTTGTTTTTGCGCGTCAAGCATAATGTTTTTCATATCCTCGGCGGAAAGACTGCCGTTTTTTCGCATCTCAAATACTTTGTCTTCAAAAAGAAAACGGCTGTATATATCCACCAAAGTCTGAGCAGCGCCCTGAATATCGGTTTCAAGAATATATATCTGTTCTTCTTCGGATGCCGACTGCATAGTATGCTCCGTAAAAATACTTTCGCAAAGTGTTGAGGCGGTTTCGGCAATGGGCATCGGATAGCTGCTGTTCAGAAAACTGTTGTCAAACAAAAGGTGGCTGTGGTAACCGTGACCAAGTTCGTGGGCTATGGTTACGGCGTCGTTGAAACTGCCTGTGAAGTTTATAAGATAGCGTCCCTCTTTTCGGCCGTGGACCGATTCACTGAAAGCTCCGCCGACTTTTCCGCGTTTTGGCAGAAGATCAAGACGTCGGTTTTTAAATTCGTTTTCGGCAAAGCTGCCAAGTGCGGGGTTGAAAGCGTTGAAAGCGTCAAGCACAGCTTGTTTTGCCTTATCCAATGTATAGCTTATGCGGCAGTTATTTATAGGAGCAAAAATATCATAAAAAGCAAGACCGCCCTCACAGCCTAAGACTTCGGCTTTTTTATTGAAATATCGGCGGAATGCAGGCAAAGAACTTTTTAGGGCATTGAACATGGCATCGAGTATCTCCCTGTCTATGCGCGATTGTTCCAAAACCATATCAAGCGGACTTGCATAACCGTGCAGTTTTGATATTGTAAGCACTTCGCCCTTTATGCCGTTCATGGCGTAAGCTGCCGCAGTTTCAAATTTAGGGTAGAGCGAAAGCTCTGCTTCATAGGCTTTTCTGCGGTCTTCACGGTTTTGTTCATCGGCTTTTGCGCGTATTTCCGTAAGGGTATAGGTTTTGCCTTCAAGCGTGGTTTCGGCATTGGAACTTTCACGTTCCCATAATTTCTGCCATGCTATGGAACCCGTGGTTTTCATATCGGCGATTATAAGCTCTTCTTCGGGCGAAAGGGTATGTTCCGCAAGCGCCTTTTGTTCTTTCAAATAAAATTCATGCTCTTTTAATATTGCGCTTTCTTTTATCAGGTCGGATATATCACAGTTTTTCAACCATTGCAAAAAAAGCGCTTCATGTATTGCCGATTTTGCCGCCGTTGACTCGTATTTGTCCATAAGGCGCTGAAATTCGGCATTAGATGTATCGACACTCGATCCAAGCTGTAAATATATGGCAATGGTCGAAAAATATTCAAGTCCGTTTTTCCTTTGTATATATTCTTCGGCTGTTTGAGTGTCGGGCTTGCCCGTCAGATGCTGCTTAGCCCATAGATTCAGCTCATCCGAGGCTTTTGAAAAAGCCGACATATCGTGTTTGAATTCATCGCTTTCCGTTCCTTTGTATATTGTTTCAAGACTCCAGTTTGTTTCCATAATATGTCCTCCGTTTTTTTGTCGGTATAACCGTTGGTTATATTATTTACAGAAAATATATTTATAACACAATATCAAAATAAAATTAAAAATTCACTGTGTGAGCTTATTGGTGTAATAAAGCTATAAAAAATTCGTCTTATATTAAAGCATTTAGAGTGATTATAAATATATAATACACTAAATTGTCGCCAAAAGCAATCATAAAAGAAAGATTACGAAAAGTTATAATATCTTTGACTTAATGCTTTCATTATATTACGCCGATGGTCGTTGTGGAATATCATAGCTTATGCTCTATTCATTATACATACGGTAAATTTTAATGGGACAATAATGTTGAGGTACAATGGATAGGTAACACTAAAAGTAAAAAACAAGATCCAACCTTTTTATGGTATAATTGAATTTACCACAAAACAAAATACCAAAGGAGGACCTTGCAATACTATGTTATCA
>CANRCU010000140.1 GCA_947629215.1 uncultured Clostridia bacterium | reverse complement strand
GTTATTGATTGGGGTGCTGTTATAGCATATATTTTAATATTTTTTTGGCATTCACCTATCGGAATAATTACTTCTTTAATATTTATTTGGAAATTTAGAAATGTAAGTGAAAAGAAAATATGGTTGTTTACTACTGTTCCGATAATAGATATAGTTACTATAATTAAAATAATATATTATATGGGGCGTCAAAATAGTATATGTTCGAAGTGAGTTTTTCGGATTTTGATAATGTCGATAGTTCAAACTTTCAAAATTGAAAGCGTGACCGGGAATATATATACTGTCACGTTGTACTGTTCTGATATATATTACTTTTCCGACAGATAAGAAGTTGCTTATTTCTTCTTTTTCGGTTTTGGTGCCGGCAGTTCCTCATACATAGCGTTAAATAAACCTGTTAAAAACTCTATATTGTCAACTTCATCTACCAACAGCATCTCTTTTGCTCCCTCATAGGGTAATTCATAGGTCGCTGTTGGCATATAGCTGATCGCTGCTTTTATTGGTTTTACGAGCAACCTGTCATCATAGATACCGCCTACGATTTTGCCACGGTAATAGATAATAAATTCTCCCATCATAGCCCGATATGTAATTTCATCCAATTCGGATAATTGACCTAAAATAAATTCCAAATATTCTTTACTCGATGCCATTATTCCACCCCAAATCTCAATTTGTAACATTTAATAATTATACCATACAAGGCGGTAAATATCAATCCCCTGAAAAGAAAAAGAGCATTATCCGAGATGTAACGCTCTTGATGAATGTCGTCTTGACATATCTGATTTTCGGTGTTATAGTACAGCTAAGGATTGTTAAGCAGAAAACTGCCCACCTAAATATTAAAATCTTAATCATCATAGAAACCTAATTTACAGAAATTTTTTCAAACTACCACTACCCCATTTTATCATTATAGGGACAGAATACTTATTATGTTTGATTTTATTCACATAAAAAAGTGGCATAGATCGCGCCTACGCCACTTGTGAAGCTTTTGATGATTGCCAAAATTACACTATTTGACAAATAACCTTTTTTTATTCCAAAGTAAGTATTTCCGAAAAACCCGTTACTTCAAATATCTCCATAACATTTTCATTTGCGCCCTTTATTATCATTTTACCCTGTTTGTTCATCAGTTTCTGCGCCGAGAGAAGGACTCTCAGACCTGCCGAAGAGATATACTCCAGTTTTGATATATCAAAAACAAGCTCTGTTATGCCGTCTGTGGATGAATGAAGCTCTGTTTCAAGCTGAGGCGCTGTTGTTGTATCGAGGCGACCCCCAATACTTACAGTCAGTTTTTCGTTTTCCGTATTTTTTGATATGGTCATTTTTAACACTCCTTTTAAGCAAAATCTTATTATTTATTTTAACATAACGCAAAATAATTGTCAATCTTGCATTTCTCTTATATACCGTTACTTGGGCTTTGTTATTTTGTAAAGCTGAATACATGCCACCTTCGTTTCGTCAAAAAATTGGTTGAACCCGTTATATGTATCAAAAGTATTTTTACGTACGTAACCGTTATATACCTCGATCATGCCGCTTTTGAATTTTCTTACAGCCATATAATGCAAGCCGCCTTTGTTAAGTACAAGCAGGATATATATTCCGTTTTTTTCTTTTCTGTAATCGCATTTATTTACATCGAAGCCCTTTTTTAACAGAAAACTGCCTATCTTCCATGGTTTTATACCCCACAACCCCCAAAGCCAGCGACCGTTGCGCTCATAATGATATGCAATATTCTGTATCGTATCCGGTCGCCCGAGCAAGATCAATACATTGTATACGGCAATGATACCGCAGCCGTTAAAACTCATCGGTCTTATGCCAAAACGCATTTTGCATAAAGGCTCGGAACGCTGATAGTATAACAAACCTTTTACACCGAAACGGCTGTTATATAACCTGTTTTTATCGGCTATACTCAATTTTGTTCTCCCACATTATTCTGCATACAGCAGGCAGCAAGGCAGTTATTCATAAGCATTGCTATTGTCATAGGACCTACACCGCCGGGAACGGGCGTTATATATCCCGCCTTTGGTTCAACGCTCTCAAAATCCACATCACCGCAAAGTTTGCCGTTCTCCATTCTGTTTATGCCGACATCTATAACAGCAACACCTTCACTGACCATATCGCCGGTTATAAATTTGGGTTTACCCACTGCCGCAATAAGTATATCCGCCTGTCTGCAAATTTCAGCAATATCTTTAGTCTTTGAATGACAGGTGATGACCGTGCCGTTTTCCGCAAGCAAGAGCATACCGACGGGTTTGCCGACAATATTGCTTCTGCCCACCACAACACATTTTTTGCCTGTTATATCAACGCCACTTCTTTTAATAAGCTCTATACAGCCTGCCGGAGTACAGGCTTTCAACTGCGCCTTGCCTATGCTTAAAAGACCGACATTATACGGGTGGAATCCGTCAACATCCTTTTCGGGACGTATTCTTAACAGCACCTTGTTTTCGTCGATATGCTTTGGCAGCGGCAACTGAACAAGTATACCGTTGCAATCGGGGTCGAGATTAAGACTGTCGATTATTGCAAGCAACTCCGTTTCAGAGGTATTCTCGGGCAGTTCGTAACTCAAAGATTTTATACCGCAATATTCGCAGGCGCGTTTTTTGTTTCGCACATAGACCTGACTTGCGGGGTCTTCCCCGACAAGTATGACCGCAAGGCATGGTTCAATGCCTTTTTCTTTAAGTTTAGCCGTTTTTTCCCGTACTTCGTTTTTAATATCCATTGAGATCTGTTTACCGTCTATTATTTTTGCCATTTTAAAAATACCTCCTATTTCATATCCTGTACCGTAAACGAAAGCGTCTTGTTTTCACCAAGATACCTTATGCAGAACATTTTTCCGCCTGCAACATTAATGTAAGTGCCGTATTCACCGTATTCCCTGTTATCCGAACCATCTGTGTTCATGACCATGATCTTATTTTCGTCCCAGTTCGTATAATATATCTTTCCGCCGCAGACATTTATATCGCCCGATTCACAGTCGTTGATAGGCTCGGCTTCACCGCTGCTCAAATCCATTTTATATATACGCCTGTCGGTAAAATCCTCGTCTTTTACGTACCATGCGCTGTAATATGCATAACCGCCGTCAATATTGATATAATGACTGCGAACTTTATTCAGCATAGTTTCGTTTTCGCCGTTAAGATCACAGCGATACATAGCGCCGCCGTTTGAGCCGTTGCTGTAATAAATATATCCGTCGGTCACATTAAGGTATTGACAGTTTTCCTCCAGCAAAACATTGGGTGAAAGTTCTGTTCTGTCCATTTTATAAAGATAATAATCTTCCGTCGGATCGGAAAAATATATATTATTGCCGACCACATTCACATAATATGCCGAAAAATCACATATCTTTTTATCGTCGGAACCGTCCGTATTCATTTGATAAAGTCTGAAATTATCGCTGCCGTTAACGTAATATACAGTATCGTCTATAACATTTATAAAATACGGCGAAACATCCTCTTTGAGTGTTTCCACGGTACCGTCTTTGGCTATTTTTGCAAGATCCTCGCCCTTATCGCCGTACTGGCAATAAATTTCGTTTTCATATTCGGCAGCCGAACCGTAGTTGACAATGTTTCCCAAGGTATTTCCGCGACCTGTACCCTCAGCAGAGGTATTGCCTACCCCCGAAATACCGCCGCTGCCCGAATTACAGCCGCTAAGGATCAATATAAAAGCCAGCCCTGCGGCAATTTTCTTTATTGTTCTCATATTATCAAAACCCCTTAAAACAATCCTACAATATTGCCTTTTTCATCAATATCTATTTTTTCGGCAGACGGAACTTTCGGTAAACCGGGCATTGTCATAATATCGCCTGCAAGCGCAACTATGAAACCTGCCCCTGCGCTGACACGTACTTCTTTTATTGTTATATCAAAATTTTTCGGTCTACCCAAAAGAGATGCATTGTCACTTAACGAATACTGCGTTTTTGCAATACATACAGGCATTTTATCCAAACCGAGAGCTTCTATCCGCGCTATTTGTTTTTTTGCCGAGGAAGTAAATTTTACACCGTCGGCGCCGTATATTTCACGGCAGACAATACCTATTTTTTCGGGTATAGGCAATTTCTCATCATATAATGTTCTGAAATCGCTCTTTTTGTTTTCCAAAACTTCGAGTACCTTGCGTCCAAGTTCTATTCCGCCGTCGCCGCCTTTTTCCCATACTTTTGATATGGCAAAATCAGCGCCTGCCTTTTCACAGCGGTCTTTTATATACTCTATTTCGGCATCCGTGTCGCTTACAAAATTATTGAGCGTCACAACAACGGGTACGCCGAATTTTTGCAGATTTTCAATATGCTTTTCAAGATTGACAAATCCTGCTTTCACAGCCTCTACATTTTCTTTATTAAGCTCTGTTTTGGGTACACCGCCGTTATATTTAAGCGCGCGCACCGTTGCGACCAGAACCACGGCATCGGGTCTTAAACCTGCGTAACGGCATTTTATATCAAAAAACTTTTCAGCGCCGAGGTCAGCGCCGAAGCCTGCTTCCGTGACCGTAATATCGGACAGTTTCATTGCTGTTTTGGTTGCTTTGACGCTGTTGCAGCCGTGAGCGATATTTGCAAACGGGCCGCAGTGGATGATCGCAGGCGTATGTTCCAACGTCTGTACAAGATTCGGTTTCAGAGTATGTTTTAAAAGCACCGTCATTGCACCGTCTGCTTTAAGATCTTTTGCTGTGACCGGTTTTCCGTCCTTATCATAAGCGGCAATTATTCTGCCGAGCCTTTTTTTCAGATCGAAAATATCTTCGGAAAGGCCGACTATTGCCATTATCTCACTTGCGACCGTTATCATAAAACCTTCTTCGCGTGGCACACCGTTTATTCTGCCGCCAAGTCCGCAAACTATACTTCTTAATGCACGGTCATTCAAATCTACGGCACGTTTCCAGACAATATTGTTTACGTCAATGTTGAGTTCATTGCCTTGATGTATATGATTGTCTATCATTGAAGCAAGCAGATTGTTTGCCGTTGTCATAGCATGAATATCGCCCGTAAAATGCAGATTTATGTCCTCCATAGGCACGACCTGAGAATAACCTCCGCCTGCCGCACCGCCTTTTATGCCCATACAAGGTCCCAAAGACGGTTCTCTGAGTGCTACCATAGTTTTTTTGCCGAGTTTATTCAGCCCCTGTGCAAGTCCTATCGTAACGGTGGTCTTGCCTTCGCCTGCGGGTGTGGGGTTAACGGCAGTCACAAGCACAAGTTTTGCATCGGGATTTCCTTTTGTTTTTTCAATAAGCTCGTCCGAAAGTTTTGCCTTGTATTTTCCGTAAAGTTCCAGATCGTCGGCGTCTATGCCAAAACTTTCGGCAACCTTTACGATAGGTTCAAGCGTTGCCTCCTGTGCAATTTGTATATCAGTTTTCATAGCCTTTTCCTCCCTGACAAATTATAAAATAATCATATATTTTTTAATAATTTGCATGACGTTCTTTGTATTCATTCCATTCATACGATGTCATAAGCACCTCTCTGGGTTTGCTGTTGCCTGTTTCGGGACCTATGATGCCGCGTTCTTCAAGTTCATCTATTATACGTCCCGCACGGTTAAAGCCTATGCGGAATTTACGCTGTATTTTAGACGCCGAAGCCTTTTTCTCTCTTACGACAAAATCAATTACCTGATCCACAAGATCGTCGCTGTCGCTCGAACCCATGACGGCGCTGTCATCGTCATCACCGTTTTGCGCCCTTGCTATTTCTTCAAGAACAGACTCGTCATATCCCGGCTCGTCGGTTTTGATATAATCAACTATGCGTGACACCTCTTCATCGGTAACAAAAGCGCCCTGAATACGCAGCGCCTTATCCATAGTCACCGATTTAAACAGCATATCGCCGCGTCCGAGCAGTTTTTCAGCGCCGACCGAATCAAGAACCGTTCGGCTGTCTACACCCGAAGATACTTTAAAAGCTATTCTTGACGGTATGTTTGCCTTGATAAGACCTGTTATTACATCGGTAGACGGTCTTTGTGTAGCTATAACAAGGTGTATCCCGGCAGCACGTGCAAGCTGTGCAATACGGCAGATAGAATCTTCCACACTCTTCTTTGCTACCATCATAAGGTCGGCAAGCTCGTCTATAATTATTATTATTTTAGGCAGTTTTTCTTCGACCGAATCCAGAGCATTATATCCCTCAAGGTTTCTGGTATGCGTTGACGCAAACAGATCGTAACGCCGCATCATC
>CANRCU010000139.1 GCA_947629215.1 uncultured Clostridia bacterium | reverse complement strand
GAATCTAGGAACTAATCCTGTTTTAAAGAAATCATGGATAACAGGGATACCTAAAATAATGGAACAGATAAATAAAGACTTGGGAGGATTTGAGAAATTTAAAGAATATCTTCTTTCAAAGCCGCAGGAAGTCAGGGAACTTTTAATGAAGGTCGTCCCGGACGAATTACAAAAATACTATGACGTCGAGCATTTCGGGTGGGTGAAGTATATTTTTTCACAAAATGAAAACGATGCGCCTGCTATATGCGATATTGCCGTATCAAAATATAACGAGGAAATGGACGACCTTGAAAAAGAGAAAACCCATCTTTCCGAAACAAATAATCGGGGTGTGGACGGCATAATCAGCTCAATCAACACGCTGAAGGAACAGGGCATTATTGACTTTTTATCTAGAAACAACATTATTCCGAAGTATGGTTTCCCGGTTGATACGGTTGAACTCCGTGAGACAAAAGACAGCAACCGTTCGCTGAGACTAAGCCGCGACTTATTTACTGCCATATCGGAATATGCGCCCGGTTCTCAAATTGTAGCGGACGGCCACCTTATCACCTCAAGATACATCAGAAGGCTGAAAGGATTTGAATGGCCTACATACCAATACGTTATTTGCGAAGGGTGCAAGACGATAAATATCAAGAGAAATCTTGATGTGCTTGAACTTAGGAAATGCAGGCAATGCGGAAAGGAGCTGCCAAACAGCAAATCAAATTACCTTATTCCGATGTTCGGGTTTATGGCCGAGGCAGGCGAAAAGACAGTAACTGTAAACAAGCCCGAAAGGACATATCACGGAGCAATTTCTTATATAGGCGATGAGAAGAAAATAACATACAGGAAATTTGAGGTAAACGGAACGCCTATGCTTGTCGGAAACAGCAAAATGGATTCTTTGCTTGTTCTGAATGAGTCAAATTTCTTTGTATGTAAAACCTGCGGATATACCGAATTGCATAATGACAGATTTGAGTCTTATATAGGGTCAGAAAAACCGCATAAATACGCCTCAGGGAAAAATTGCAAAAATAAAGGCTTGCATAGATACAGCCTTGGGCATGAATTCAAGACGGACGTGATAATGATTAAGTTCCCGACATATCACGACGGCAGCAATATAGCAGAGGCGTGGACAATTCTTTATTCAATGCTTGAGGGACTTAGCAGGTGCTTGAATATTGACAGAAACGAACTTTCGGGGTGCTTGCAGTGGTATCATGACGAGGAATACGATGTGGGGAATTATGGTTATGTGCTTTTTGACAACACTCCCGGAGGAGCAGGATATGTTCGCCAGCTTGATGACATGAAAATCATGAAAAATATGCTTATGAGCGCATATCAGGTTGTGAATAACTGTGACTGCGGCGGCAAGTTAAAAGATACCGCTTGCTATAGCTGCTTGTGTAATTATTACAATCAGAAGCAGCACGATTTGCTTAAAAGAAAATATGCCATAGAGTTCTTTGAGGAGCTTCTCAGTGGGAGAAACGAATTTAATATAATTCCCGTTGAGGACAACGACACAAACGAAGATGCTGTGTCATCTTTTGACAATACCGTCAGTCAGAATGGCACCATGGGAAAGCTGCGTGTGGAATTGTGCGGCAAAGGCAGGATTGTCTCGAAAAAAGAATTGTGGGAAGAACTGCTTGAGGACTATTCCGACAATGACGAGGATGCGGCGATTATTGAAAAGCTGCGAAAGCTCACTGCGGATATTTCTGTTTCCGATGCGATTTACAATGAATTTTTCTTGCTGCCGGAAGCGTCTGAAGAACAGCATATGGCATCTGCGGTTTGGCAGAAGGAGAAAATCATGCTGTTTATGTCGGATATGACTGATGAGTATAACATAGCAAAAAAAGGAAGCTGGAAATGCTTTTGTACGGCTGAGGGATTTGATTTCGACAGGTTTATAGGTGAGCTTGGAGGTAAATAATTATGGCGATTATGTGTCCCGAAATGCCGGTTGATTTTGAACCCGAAAGCCGTGAGGACGTTATTTTTGATGCTTTAAGCAAATTGCCCGACAGCTACTATGTGTTTCATTCGCTGACACTTTCGCAAAAGAAACGATGCGGCACTATATCCGAGCATGAGATAGATTTTGTAGTTTTTGAAAAGACCAAGGGGATTCTTTGTATTGAGGCAAAGGCAGGGCAGATACATTACAGCGACGGCGCGTGGCGTTACGGAAACGGAGATATTATCAGGCATAATGGACCGTTTCGGCAGGCAAGCGATTTTTCGCATAATCTGATTAACTATATAAGAGACTGCGGCGCAGGTTTTTTGCTGAGTAAGTGCAAAATTATGTATGCAGTTTGCTTCCCGTCTGTATCTAAGGTTAAGTTCGGGCGTCCGCCAATGCCGCCCGACGCAGAGTATAACTTGATTTTGTTTAAAGAATCCCTTGATGATACTGTGAACAGCATAGAAAAAGTGTTTTCTTTGGATATTGAGGGAGCTGTTCAAAATACATATCTTACTAACCAGGACGTAAAAACGCTAATGGAAGGTGTACTTGCTCCAAAGCTTAACCTGCTGCCTATTGCTGAAATAGAGGCTGAGCATCGAAACGTTCGTTTTAAGACAATGCTCCGCGAACAAGTCGCTCTTTTGGATTACCTTGAAGAACAACAAACCGCTGTGATAAGCGGAGCGGCAGGTACAGGGAAAACGCTTATGGCAATAGAAAAGGCAAAGCGGAATTCCGAGTTCCATGAAAAAGTATTATTCCTATGCTATAATTCCAAGCTTAAAGATTACCTCGCGCGGACATACCCGAATGAATATATTGATTATTACACCATTGACGGGTTTGCGTGTAAATTTTGCAATACGCCCGAGAGCAACTACGAAATGCTTCAGGAAAAGCTTCTTGAATGTGCCTTAAACCATAATTTTAAATATAAACATGTTGTAATCGATGAGGGGCAGGATTTTGGGCAGGAAAAAATAGATGATGTAGAAATCATAGATCTGCTTTATGATATTGTAAATGACAGCGAGGACGGCTCATTCTATCTTTTTTATGATAAAAATCAGTTAATTCAGGGGCGGAAACTCCCAAGCTGTATTGAAAACGCTGACTGCAAACTGACGCTTTATCGAAACTGCAGAAATACTGAAAATATTGCGACGTCTTCCCTGCGCTTTCTGGGAAGCCAAAATTCTCCAAAGCTGTTTGAAAAAGCAATACGGGGAACGTCTCCCGCTTTGTTTATTAACACTGACCAAAACGCGCAGATAAATGCCGTGAACGAAATGATTGAAAAATATTCTGAAACATATGGAGATAACATTGTTATTCTTACCTGCTCAACCGTTGAAAACAGCTTGCTTTCCACGCTTCGGGACGGTGAATATTATCGTTGGCAGGGGAAGAAGATACTTTTTACAACCTGCCGAAAATTCAAAGGACTTGAGAGCGATGCGATAATACTCATTGATGTTACGAAAAAGTTTTTGTCGGAACAGGAAAGCAGAAATATTCTCTATGTCGGAACATCAAGAGCGAGATTTGAGCTTTGCGTGATTGCGTCTTTGAATGAAGATGAAATTAACGAAATCCTTACGGCTGAAAAAATGACAAAAACCAAGAACCCGGAAAAGGCTCTTGCCAACATTTTGAATACAAAGTTAATGAAATTAAAATCATAATCGGGAGGTTGTTATGGGCTTTGAAATCGAAAACGGCGTATTGAAGAAATACACAGAAATCCCCGGCGTGACGGTGGTAGACATTCCTGAGGGCGTGACTGCAATAGGCGACCGGGCGTTTGAAGGCTGCGAAAATATTAAATTCGTCACAATTCCCGAGGGCGTGATAGAAATAGGCGAGGGAGCATTCGGGGGATGTTACGGGCTTAAAAGCGTCAACATTCCCGGAAGCGTAAAGGAAATCGGCAGTGACGCATTTGACGACTGCCCGAATCTTACATACATTAACGTTTCCGACAATGTTACATGTATTGATTTGTCAATGTTTAAGGAAACGAGCTGGTACAAAGATTCGCAGTCCGAGGAATTTGTCGTTTTGGGCAAAGTGCTTTTAGAATATCACGGCAAAAAGACAAAAGCTGTTATCCCCGATGGAATAACAACAATCAAATGGGGCGTGTTTCGCGACCGCAAGAAATTAAAAAGTGTTGTTATTCCCGAGAGCGTTGCAGTAATCGAAGAACGCGCATTTCAAAACTGTGAGAGCCTTGATAATATAACTATACCGAAAAATGTAAATGAATTGATGCGCGGTACATTTATGGACTGCAAAAGCCTTAAGAACGTTACAATTATGAATGGCGTAAACAAAATCGGAAGTGATGAAGATGTTTGGTTTTATGGCGGTGTGTTTGAAAATTGCAAAAGCCTTGAAAGTTTAATTGTCCCGGAAAGCGTGACCGAAATCGGACGCGCAGCGTTTCGCTACTGCGAGAGCCTTAAAAGCATAACAATTCCGAAAAGCATTGTGAAAATTGGGAAATCGGCATTTTCAAGCTGTTCTGCGCTGACCGACATCACTATTCCCGGAAACTGTACGGAAATCGGAGATTATGCATTTAAGAACTGTGTTAATTTGAAAAACATTACCATTCAAGACGGCGTAAAGAAAATCGGCGAAAATGCTTTTGAGAACTGCACAAGTCTTAAAAGTATAACTTTCCCGGAGGGGATAACGAAAATCTGCGGGCTGACAAATTGCACAAATCTTGAAAGCGTCACTATTCCGGACAGCGTAACAGAAATCGGAGAATTTTCCGGCTGTGCAAAGCTGAAAAGCATCAGTATTCCCGCGGGCGTGACGGCAATTTACAATTATGCATTTGAGGGCTGTACAAGCCTTGAAAGCATTGTTATTCCGAGCGGCGCAAAGGTCGGGAGAAGTGCTTTTTTGGGCTGCACGAAACTTCGGAATGTTGAAATTCAAAAAGGCGCGAAAATTGCAGGAGAAAGCGCGTTTGCAGGCTGCACAAGCCTTGAAACCGTTTTTATTCCGTCAAGCGTTTCGGCAATCGGCAAGATGATGTTCAGCGGCTGCACAGGTCTTAAAAGCGTTGAAATTGCACAAGGCGTGAAAGACATCGGTGCGTGTGCGTTTGAAGGCTGCATAAACCTTGAAAAAATCAACATTCCGAAAAGCGTTAAAAAAATCGACGACAGCGCGTTCCACGACTGCAATAATCTTACAGACATTGACATTTCAAGCGAAGTTACCTGCGTAAACAAAAATACTTTTAGCGTCACCGGGTGGAACAAAGAAAACTCGTCGGATGAATTCGATATTTTCGGGAGCACTTTGCTGAAATATCTTGGTGATAAGGCAGAAGTAGTTATTCCCGACGGAATTACAACTATTGCTGAGGAGGCGTTTAAGGGCTGCAGGAACATTAAGAGCGTCACTATCCCGAAAGGCGTAAAAGAAATCGGGAAACAGGCGTTTTCGGGCTGCGCGAGCCTTGAAAATATCAGTCTTCCGGAGGGGCTTTCAAAAATAGGCGAGGAAGCATTTGCGAATTGCAATAACCTTAAAAGCGTCAACGTTCCGAAAGGCATAAAAACGATAGAGAAAGGTGCGTTTGGAAGATGTCGCCGGCTTGCCGACGTTACTATTTCGGAGGGAGTCAAGGAAATTAAATCTCATGCGTTTTATGAGTGCGGAAATCTTGAAAGCGTAACTCTCCCGAACAGCCTGACGAAAATCGGCGAATATGCTTTTTGGGGTTGTGACAAGCTTGCAAATATCACTATCCAGGATAGTGTGACGAAAATTGGCAGTTATGCGTTTTTCGGCTGCCGCAGCCTTGAAAGCATCACCATTTCGAAAGGCGTGACAGAAATTTGGACGGGGACATTTGGGTGCAGCGGACTTCGAAACGTCGTTATTCCATACGGCGTGACAAGAATTCGCGGGGAAGCGTTTAAGAGTTGCAGAAGCCTTGAAAGCGTCACCATTCCTGACACCGTAAAGAGGATTGGAAAGCATGCGTTTTTGTTCTGCGATAACCTTGAAGTCACCGTCCCGGAGAGCGTTGAAAAAATCGGAACCTGCGCGTTTCAGTACTGCAAAAAGTGCGTGAAACCAAGAAGAAAAAAGTAATGCTTAAATCAAAGGCGGCGCATCATACGCCGCTTTTTTGTGCAGTTGTTTATTAGAATTTTTACAAAAGCAGAATTTATCAATCGCTGAAATAATTATACAACATATTTTCCCTTGTGTCAACCATTTTTTAATAAGTACGCGCGGTCTGCACCATAAATACCCAAACCAACGCAGCAGATGTTTTTGTTTCCGCGATGTGCCGCTGCC
>CANRCU010000138.1 GCA_947629215.1 uncultured Clostridia bacterium | reverse complement strand
ACGCCAAGGCACAACGGAAAGGTCGAAAGACAAAACCGACAGGATGAGGAACGATTTTACCGGTATATGAAAATGTATAGTCCGGAAGATGGAAGGAAACAGCTTGCTGTTTATCAAAAGAAATCTAATAATTACATAAAAACCTGTTTAAATTTTCAAAGTCCCAATCAGGTCGTTGAGAAATATCTTGGAGTAATGTAAAATATGATTAAGGCTTTGAGCAGTAAAACTGCCAAAGCCCGATCCAATTATATCATTTGAGAGGTTGTCAAGGTCAGGTAGTATTTTGCTTCGCAAAATCTTCACCTTACCCTTGACAACTTGCCTTGAGAAAAGTGTAACCTATCATTGACACCTTAACAACAAAGTTTTTTAATGTACCGATATTTACCTTTACAAACAAAACTAAATGTAGTATAATATTTTTCACACAATACTATATTTAGTAAAAAATTGTATGGATTTATTAAAAAAGGAGAATTACCATGGGGACATCAGTATTACAGGAAAATCATCAGATACAGATCAAAGAGATCATTAAGCGTGACGGAAGACATGCTGTATTCAATAAAATAAAGATTGCCGATGCGGTCAGAAAAGCATTTGATGCTTGTGGGGAATATAAATCCGAAAGCTATTGTCTGGATATAGCCGACTCGGTTTTGCAGGCAGCCGTTACGCGTATACATACAAGCCCTACGGTCGAGCAGGTTCAAGACCTTGTTGAGGAAGAGCTTATAAACCGCCATCATTATAAGGTCGCAAAGGCTTTCATCATTTACCGTGCCGAGCGCAGCCGTATAAGAGAAAAAAATACCCGCCTTATGAAAATATATAATGATATAACTTTCAGCGAGGCAAAGGACAGCGACCTTAAACGTGAAAATGCCAATGTAAACGGCGATACCGCCATGGGTACTATGCTGAAATACGGCAGTGAGGGCGCAAAACAGTTCTATCAGATGTTTGTGCTGAAACCCGAACACAGCGAGGCGCATAAAAACGGCGATATACATATCCATGACTTAGATTTTTATACAATGACAACTACCTGTACGCAGATAGACCTTATAAAGCTTTTTGACCATGGTTTCAATACGGGACACGGTATCTTGAGGGAACCCAATGACATTGCAAGTTATTCGGCGCTTGCCTGTATTGCGATACAGTCAAACCAAAATGACCAGCATGGCGGTCAGAGTATACCGAATTTTGATTATGCGCTTGGCTTGGGTGTAAGAAAATCATTTATAAAGCGCTATAAAAGCCTTATGGCAAGGGATCTTGAAATACTTTGCGATATTGAGGATGCGGACGACATAGTGGAAAGCATCTATACAAAACTTACCGATGAGGGAAAGATCCTGCGCATCGCCGACCATGACGATTATATGGAATGCGAGAAAAAAATGCTTATAGAGCATGGCATAGAGGAGATATATATTGATAAAGCGCAGCAAAAGGCTTATAAAAATGCCGTTAAAGAAACGGATAAGGCAACTTATCAGGCAATGGAATCCCTTATACATAACCTTAATACAATGAACTCACGTGCAGGCGCGCAGACGCCGTTTTCTTCAATAAATTACGGTACGGATACAAGCGCCGAGGGACGTATGGTCATAAGAAATGTGCTGCTTGCATTATATGCTGGGCTTGGCAACGGGGAAACACCTATTTTCCCTATACATATTTTCAGGGTAAAAGAGGGCATAAACTATAATAAAGAAGATGTAAACTACGACCTTTTCAAACTTGCCTGCAAAGTAAGCGCAAAAAGGCTGTTCCCGAATTTCCTGTTCCAGGATGCGCCGTTTAATCTTAAATATTATAAAGAAGGTCATCCCGAAACGGAAATATCTTGCATGGGCTGTCGTACAAGAGTTATAGGCAATGTCTACGACCCCGACAACGAGATAACTTACGGACGCGGAAATCTCAGCTTTACATCTATAAATCTGCCAAGACTCGGTATTCTTGCAAGAGGTAATGTGGATCTTTTCTTCCGACTGCTTGACGATAAGATAGACCTTTGTGTAGACCAGCTTTTGGAGCGTTTTCAGATACAGTGCAGCAAAAAGGTCAAAAACTTCCCCTTCCTTATGGGTCAGGGCGTGTGGATAGGCAGCGACAAACTCGGTGAGGAAGATACTCTTGAAAGCGTGCTTAAACACGGTACTTTGAGTGTTGGTTTTATCGGTCTTGCGGAATGTCTTAAAGCCCTTACCGGCAAACACCACGGCGAAAGCGAACGCTCGGCTGCTTTGGGTTATGAGATAATAAAGCATATGCGTGACAGAATGGACGAAGAAGCGGAAAAAAGACATCTTAATTTTTCTCTGCTTGCGACACCTGCGGAAGGGCTTTCGGGACGTTTTGTTGCCCTTGACAAAAAGCGTTTCGGCATAATCGAAGGCGTTACCGACAGAGAATATTATACAAACAGTTTCCACGTACCTGTTTATTACAATATAAGCATTTCGCGGAAAATAGATATAGAGGCGCCGTATCATGCTCTTACAAATGCGGGACATATATCTTATGTGGAGTTGGACGGTGATGCGGTAAAGAACCTTGCGGCTTTTGAGTCTATAATCCGTTATATGAAAGAAAAGGGTATAGGTTACGGTTCTATAAATCATCCCGTAGACCGAGATCCCGTTTGCGGATATACGGGCATTATAAACGACGTTTGCCCCAAATGCGGCAGAAATGTTGCTCAAGAGGGTGGAGTAGAGCGTATAAGACGTATAACGGGTTATCTCGTCGGTTCGCTTGAAAAATTCAACAATGCCAAACTGGCGGAAGTAAGGGACAGAGTTAAACACACGTTATAAAAAGTACAGCCGCTTATTTTGAGCGGCTGCGTTTATATAGGAGGAAAATATGTTCAGAAAAATGCGAAGATCAAAACAAGCCGTATCAACGGAGGAATGTGTAAAAATACTCAAAAGCGAAACACGGGGCGTGCTTTCCGTTATCGGCGAGAACGGCTATCCCTACGGTATTCCTATGGATTTTTATTATGACGACGGAAAAATATATTTTCACGGCGCTAAAACAGGGCATAAGATTGATGCGCTAAAAGCCTGTGATAAAGTATGTTTTACGGTTTGGAATAAAGGTTTTAAAAAGCCTGGTGATTGGGCTTGGACCGTTACAAGCGTTATTGCATTCGGACACGCAAGGCTTGTCGAGGACAGAGAGCTTGCGTATGAAAAAGTTTATAAAATGACCGTCAATTTTTTTCCGAGCGAAGAAGAGTCAAACGAAGTTATTCAAAAATTTTTTGATAATGTGCAGCTTATTGAAATGGATATAGAGCATATGACGGGTAAAGTGGTGCATGAAAAATGAGCAAAACGGAACTTATTGTTATTGCGGGACCGACAGCCTGCGGAAAAACCGCTGTATCCGTAAGGCTTGCAGAGCTTATAGACGGTGAGATAATATCCGCCGACAGTATGCAGGTATACAGAGGTATGAATATCGGAACGGCAAAGATCACGCCCGAAGAGATGCATGGTATACCGCATTATTTGATAGATGAATTTGACCCCGATGAGGATTTTAATGTTGCAATTTTCCAGCAACTTGCAAAAAAATATATGGAATGTATACATAAAAAAGGGAAAATGCCTATCGTGGCGGGCGGTACGGGTTTTTATATAAATGCGCTTGTTTTTGATAATGATTTTTCACAGCCGCAGGCGGAGAACAGTATCCGAGAAGAATTATACCGGCTTGCGGAAGAAAAAGGTATAGAATATATGCATAAAATGCTTGAAAATATTGATCCCGACTCTGCGAAAGCTATACATATGAATAATTTAAAAAAGGTCATTCGCGCGATAGAGTTTTACAAAATAAACGGAAGATGTATTTCTGCGCACAATGTCGCCGAAAGACAGCGCAGGGAAAGGTATAACACAAAGATATTCGTTTTGAACATGGATAGAAAAAGGCTTTATGAGCGTATAGAAAAGCGGATAGATATAATGCTTGAACAAGGGCTGCTTGACGAAGTTGAAGGTCTGCTGAAAAAATATTCACCCCAACTGGTGTCTATGCAAGGCTTGGGATATAAGGAATTTGTGCCGTATTTCAACGGAGAATGCAGTCTTGATGAGTCGGTCGGCAATTTAAAGACAGCCACCCGCCATTTTGCCAAAAGGCAACTGACATGGTTTAAAAACAGGTGTCCGCAGGCAATATATGTTGATATGGATAAATTTGATACCGAAAACGCCGCAAAATTTATTGCCTTGGAGATATAAATTTTTCGACACCCAAAGACCCTGCTTTTCGTGCAGGGTCTTTTGGGTAGTTATAAAGTATTAACAATTTGAAATTTATAACAAGCCTTTATCAAAAGCCATGGTTTCAAGCAAATGACCGATGATAGTGAAACTGTATATAGCGTCGTCCGACCAGTGGTTTGTGCTGTCTATCATCTCAAAGGAAATAAGACCGTGAACGTGTTGTTTATTACCCATAAGATACTGTACGGCAGCTTGCGTGCCGCTTGCGCACAAATGTTTATATACCGTCGGATAGTTAGCCTCGATATTTGAGATATAGTTTATAACAAAATTCTTGTTTTCAGTGAATGCATCAAGGTAAAAATCCTCATAGATACATTCAAACTCAATTTCTTCGGTGGGTTTGCCCCAGTTATATTTCAATTCAAGGTCACTGCCCGTGTATATCCTGATCCTTCCAAGATTGTAACGTTCCCCGACAGCGGAAAGAATATCAAAAATAGGCGGCTTTGCATTTGTAAGTATCATATCTATAACGTGCAGCGCATAGGCGATACGGTCAAGCGATGAATGGTCTTTTTTGAGCATCAGTTTGTCGTTGAGATAGTGATGTTCTTTTATCATATAGTCGAACATGACATATCTGTTTTTGCCGCGCATTTTTGAAAGATACAGGCAATAGTCGGCTTTTGTGAAAAGTTCGTCATAATTTTTGGCATCCTTAGGGAATGTTGCTGCGCCGATGGAGGTCGTGAGGCTGATATTGTTGCCTATGTCCCTAAATTCGGTTTCAACACTTGTTCTTATCGCGCGGAGGACGCTTCTGAGATCCATTTCGTCTTTTATGCCTTCAAGCATTATCATAAACTCATCACCACCGAAACGACCTGTAATGCCGCGTCCGCCGATAGTGCTGCTTATGATATTTGCAAATTTTATAATGACCTTATCACCGTAAAGGTGTCCGAAGGTATCGTTGACAAGTTTGAAGTTGTCCAAATCGAGTATGGCGATAACGATAGATTCGTTAGGTTTCAGGTTGGTTATCCTGTTTTTGATAAAGCGTACAACAGACGTCTTATTCAGCACGCCGGTCATGGGGTCTTTGTAAGTGCGTATATACGAATTTTCAACACCAAGAGTAGAGTTGTTTACTACGCTTGCGACCGTACCGGTAATAAACGTGTTGCCGAGTATGGTTGTGAGCGAAGAACAGCGTATAATGTTTTCTTCGACCATTTCACCTTTTGTGAACAGTTTACTTTTAAGTTTATATGTAAAGCTTTCTTTGCAGCTTTCAATATCAAAGCAAAAAGCATTGAATGTTTCGATTTGATCTTCGGGTATGTAGTTTGAGTCAAGTGCATTGTGTTTCCATTCGTAAAAATCCCCGTTGAATATAGAAACTGTCTGATTGAGGGAATACATATAAATGTTTATCGTTCGTGTATTCGGAGAATATTCAAAGCACAGCATTTCCATATTCATTAGATGCCGCTCCGAGATCCTGTATTTTTCAACAGCTTCGTTGTAGAGTTGCTCATTATGCAGGATATCAATGAAATATGCCTCGATAAATTCTTGTTCCGAAACCATGACAATGCTCATTTTAAGCAGCATAAGTATCGGCTCGCCGTTTTTGTCGCGCATTTTTACAACACAGGTATTCTGTTTTTTTTGCGGAAGTTCCTCTATTATATCTTCCAGCATAGGAAGATCGTTTTCATCCACAAAGGCAAAAAGGGAACGCTGTATTTTTGAGCCAAAGACATTGAAAAATTCAACATTTCCTGTTTTGACTGTAAACATATTGTCTAAAATTGCTGTTGCAAAGCTGTTCACACAGCATCACCTGTCTTTCATTGAAAATAATGTCAAAATTTATTACCAAATACTTACGAAACGTTGGAAGTTGACGAGCGTTTCAAGTTCCTATACTTTATATTATAATAAAAAAACTATAAAATGTAAATGTTTTTTTATGAAAAAGTATTAAAAAGTTTATTGTGTAAATTTTCAAAGTAAATGCAACAGTGTAATTTAAAATTGCATTTACTTTAAGAAACAAAATATGGTAGCATTTA
>CANRCU010000137.1 GCA_947629215.1 uncultured Clostridia bacterium | reverse complement strand
TACGACAAGCCGTGGCAGTATTTGTTTACAAAATACGCGGTGCACTGCGACCCGGATAAGAATTGCGGGTATGTGACAGAGAGAAAAGACGAACGCTTAATATAGATAATATAAATGAAAGTGTGGTAGATCTATGTCATTGAAAATGATACAGAGTTTGATACTAAATAACAAGAAAGAAACCAAAGATCTTTATTACAAAGGGAAAAATTGTTCTGACAGCGATATTGCCGACCATGGGATAAGAGTGAGGACAGGAGGAACGCTTACATTTGATACTTATTTCAATGCTTTCTCTATAAAAAAATGGAAAAAATACACTAATCTAAAAAACCTAAAATTAGAAATTAAGGGTAAGGGCAAGTATAAAATCACGATAATGGCCGCCACATCTATAAATAAGCAGACCTTTAAGGAAAGAGAGATCTCATCTTATATATATAACGATCACGAAAAAAATAAACATATGATAAATGTTCCTCTAAAAGATGAAGATGCTTTGATATTTTTTAAGCTGATGAGCTATGAAAATAACACGGCATTTTACTCAGGCGGATTTTTCAGCGATATTAATGAAATAGAAAACAAAGATACAAGAATAGCTATCGGCATCTGCACATACAAGCGTGAGGATTTTGTGCTGTCTAACCTTAACACGCTTAATAATACTATATTTGACGATAACTCGCCTGTCAAAGATAAGTACAGGGTTATTGTAGCTGATAACGGAAATACTCTTTCCTGCGACGAATTAAACAATGAATATATAACTGTCTATCCTAATATGAACCTCGGCGGCTCGGGCGGATTTTGCCGATGTATGCTGGAAGCGTTTTTTCGCAAAGACAGGAAAACGGAATTTACTCACATACTTCTTATGGATGACGATATATGGTTTGAACCGTCGACCCTTGAGCGGCTGTATTATTTTCTCAGCATACTAAAGGAAGAATATCAAGACGCCATGACAGCATTTTCTATGTTCCCGATAGAAGATCCATGCGTGCAATATACAAAAGGGAAAATTAGGGAAAATAATGCCAGCAAATGCTTAAAATACAATCTTAACCAACAATTTTTTAAGAATATACTTATAAACGAACGTGAGGACGCTGATCCTAATTTCAGCGGGTGGTGGTGTCATTGTATCCCGAAAAGTTATGTGCAGTCAAACAATCTCCCTTTCCCGTTTTTTATAAGATGTGACGATACCGAATATGGGTGCAGATATGACAACACGATCATTACTCTTAACGGGTTAGGCATATGGCATCCGTCCTTTGAGGGCAAGCACCCTATTTCTATGGGATATTATGACCGCCGCAACAACCTTATTTTTATGACGGAAAGCATAAACAATATAACCGAAGAAACCGTTCAGATAGAGCTTTACTTTGCATATAAATACGCGCTTTATATGGATTATGACAACGCGGAGATAAACATGCGCGGCAAACAGCGGATTATATAGGAATAAATGACAGCGTAAGAAAATTAAACCATAAATATTGCGTCCCGCCGGACAAAGAAAAAGCTAAGCTTGATTATATTTATAACGAGCTGCACGACCCTTATTCGTATGAGTCGTTAAAGCTGTTTTCCCTGTTGCCCGGGATCAAAACAAAATATATTAATTATGACATAAAATATGCGTCGCTGCTCGGCGTAAGAAAGATATTTTGCTACAACCCCGAAACCGGCACAGGTTATTATCTTAAAAAGAGCCGTATCAAAGCATGGAAGTGCCGCAGAAAATTTATCCGTCTGCGTAATTATGTTGAAAAGAATTTCACGCAGATAGTCGAGAAATGGCGCAAAGGGTTTAAAGAGCTTGTTGGGCTTGACCACTGGATAAGAGTGTTAGATCTCGACCCCGATAATTATGAAATAAGAGATGAAAAGATCAAAGTTCCGTCATATGAGCTTGCTCCGCTCACGTATAAGCGCGACGGATCATTTATCCGCTCAATCAAGCACACATTTCCGTGGTATTCAAGGTTCGGAAAATATTTGCGCAACCATTTTCTAAACGCTCCGCATTTTACCGTCAGATCAGATATTAAGATGCACTGTCAGTTCTTTAAAAGAAAACTGCTCAGCATATTCGGTCTTTCGGCGCTAAATAAAAACATGAGAGAGATCAAAAAGTTTAAGAATATACACAAGGGAGAAAGATGCTTTATCACCTGTACCGGTCCCTCTCTTACTATAGAAGATCTCGAAAGCCTTGAAAACGAATATACATTCGGCGTGAACAGCATTACGAAGGCTTATCCGCTGACTGATTGGCGGCCGACATACTATGTGCTGATAGACGCATATGCCTACGGCGAAACATTAAAAGATACCGATGTATGCGGAGAAAAATTCTGCAAAGACAGCGCCTTTCTTCATTATAGGTCAAATCCTAAGACGCGCACGGGCAACGAGTATTTTATTCCTATAAATTACAGCAATCATTGGAACGGCAGAATGAAAAAAGGAAAAATAAAAATAAGCAAAAACATCGCCGTCGGAGTATACGATTGCTTTACCGTAACAAATATGGCTATCCAAATAGCGGCGTATATGGGCTTTAAAGACATCTATATTATAGGCGCAGATGCAACCTACAAGCTCGAAAAAACACACTTTATCGAGGGTGAGTTCACAAAAAAGCTCAAAGAGGCCTTGCTATAGCAGTACAGCGCAGTATGATGGGATATGTCAGAAATAAGGAGTTTTACAACAAACTGGGAGTTAATATATATAACGCGACCCGCGGAGGTATGCTTGAGGTGTTTCCGAGAGCGGATCTTGACGAAGTGCTGCATAAAGAGTACAAGCGTACGGCGGCACCGGATTAAAGCATATGACAGCTTAGAATAAAAATCAGGAGGAAAAGATAATGAAATTAGCGAAATACAAGGAAAATTGCGCCGAGGTAATACTTAATAATTACAACGGTCGTTGTGTAGTATGCTACGGAGATATTGATAAAGAATTTGAAAATTACTTAAATGCAAAGGGCATTAAGATCTCTTTTCAAGTTCTGAGGACAAAGGGACTGTGTGACGGAGTAAAAAATAAGTACGCGGGGATATTGGATAACAAAGCGGACGAATTTTATGTGATAAGCACAACATCTTCCGACGCCGCAAATGTGACAGACTGGATAAGAAAATACGGCTATGAAGAAAGAAAAGATTATCTTTTTATGGGAGTTCAACCGAAGTCCGTTCCCGCAAACTCCGTAAATTGGTATGACAATAACGGCAATACCTGTTCTTATTGTCCCGACAATTGCAAAATTATTTTTGCCGGACACAATTCGGAGGTCATTATCCCTACGGATATAAAAATCAAAAAGCATTTCTCTATAAAGGTCGGAGAAGAATGTAAGGTCATTATCGGGGAAAAAGCCAGCATAAAAGAAGGAGATTGGTTTATTAACGGTGACTATGGAGAAATAATATTAAATTCTAATGTTTCAATAACAGAAAGTGATATTATTCTTTATTCTAATTCTCGTTTAATAATTGAAAATAAATCTTCTGTTTTTGAAACAATAATAAGAGCTTTTCCGGGCAATAGTGTAATAATAGGAAAAGATTGTATGATTTCACAAAATACAGTTCTGTATGCCGGCGACGCACACGCGATATTTGACACGCAAACAAGACAAAGGCGAAACAGCCCCGATATAGACGGGCAAGAAGAGGGAAAATATTCGATAAAATTAGGAGATCATGTTTGGGTCGGTATGTCCGCACAATTGCTAAACGGCACCGACATCGGCTCGGGAAGCATAGTCGGAATTGGCGCGGTAGTAAAAGGAAAATTTCCAAACAATTGCACTATCGTCGGAAATCCGGCACATATAGCGCGCAAAAATGTAGCGTGGAGCAGAAGCATTATGGATATGGATATAAGCGCCTGCGGGGAAGATTATTGCAATCTTACAACAGAAAAGGAGGAAAACGATTGAAAACAATTGCTATTATGCCGATAAAGCTGAAAAATGAGCGCCTTCCCGGCAAAAACACCAAGCTGCTTGGAGGAAAGCCTCTGCTGCGCTATGAGCTTGACAATTTATGCGCATCAAATTCGGTGGACGAGATATATGTGTATTGCAGTTCGGAGGAGATAATACCGCTTTTGCCAAAATCGGTAAAATTTTTAAAACGTCCGGAATACCTTGATCTGCCTACGTCTAATTTTACGCAAATTTTCAGCAGCTTTATGGCAGAAGTGGACTCAGAGGTTTATATCTATGCTCATGCAACAGCGCCATTTGTCAGTGTGCAAACGATCAACGAATGTATATCAGCCGTTATATCCGAAAAATACGACTCGGCGTTTTGTGCAGCTAAAATTCAAGATTACTTATGGCAAGACGGACAACCGCTTAATTTTGACCCGTGCGACCTGCCGCGCAGTCAAGACATAAGACCCATATACCGAGAGACCTCGGGAGTGTACGTTTTTACAAAAGACGTATTCAAAAAATATAAAAGAAGAATAGGAGTAAACCCCTATATAAAAGAAGTAGGATTAAGAGAATCCGTTGATATAAACAATCCCGAGGATTTCGCCCTTGCGGAAATATTATTAAATATAAAGGAAGTGCTAAGATGAACAAATTCGGTTTGTTGGAATGTACGCTGAGAGACGGAGGCTATATTACCAATTGGAAATTCAAAGATGATATGATAAAGGACACCGTAAGCACGTTGACAAAAAGCGGTTTTGATTTTGTCGAGGTGGGGTATCTAAATAACAAAGCTGTTTTGGGCGATACCACGCAATTTAAAAGCATATCGGACATAGCGAGATTTTTGCCCTCTAAACGGGATAAGACCACATTTTTAGCTATGGCGGATGTTTTGCAATTTACGCCGGAGGATCTTACCCCGTATGACGGCAGTTCAATTGACGGGATAAGGGTGGTGTTTTACAAGCATCAAATAGACGAGGCGCTGAGATTAGGAAAAGCGGTCGCTCAAAACGGCTATAAGCTTTTTATGCAGCCAATGGTGACTATAGACTATAATATAGATGAATATGTTGCGTTGGCTGAAAAAATAGCAGAACTTAGGCCGTTTGCAGTTTCAATAGTAGACAGCTTCGGCTATATGCTGAAATCGGACTTCAGGCGTTATTTTAGAGTTTTAGACAATATTTTGCCTGCAAATGTAGTGATAGGCTTCCATTCACACAACAATATGAACCTCGCTTTGATAAACGCGCAGGATATTTTAGACTATCAATCGTCAAGAAATATAATAATCGACTCTTCACTTTACGGTATGGGACGCGGTGCGGGTAATCTGCAAACCGAGCTGATAGCTGATTATTACAATAAAACCCTCGGCGAAAAATATAACGTCAGCCTTGTGCTTGACCTTATAAGTAAATACATACTTCCTATAACACATTCAAAATCTTGGGGTTATTCGCCATATTTCTTCATAACCGCGCTGTATCACTGCCACCCGAATTACGCTTCTTACCTTCTTCAAGAATATGATGTGTCAGTAAGCGAATTTAGAGAATACATAGCATCAATACCCAAAGAAATGTATACAAAATGCAGAAAGCCCTATGTCATTGAACAGTATGATAAATTTAAGGCGGGTGATGCCGGTGAAGAGTCCGATTAAGCTGTTGATAATGGATGCAGACGGCACTCTTACCGACGGCAAAATATATATGAGCGGCAGTGGCGAAATGCTCAAAGCTTTTGATATAAAAGACGGATACGGAATAAAAGATATGCTGCCTTTATACGGCATTGTTCCTGTAATTTTGACTGCAAGAGGATCTGATATTATTAAAAGGCGCTGCGAGGAGCTTAATATCGAAAACCTGTATCAAAATTGCAGCAATAAGGCGCAAAAACTTCACAGCATTGCAAAGCAATTCGGAATATCTTGCGACTCAGACGGCGTTTATTGGGAAATAGCTTATATAGGCGACGACATACCCGATTTAGAATGTATGAGGCATTGCGGAGTCAAAGGATGTCCTTTCGATGCGGTAAGCAGTGTAAAAGAAAAATCGGATTTTATCAGTTCGAAAAACGGCGGTAACGGAGCCGTCCGTGATTTTATAGAATATATACTCCGTCAACAGGGTATGTTGAAATAAAAAACAAAATTTTCTATCTGTATAATGCAGAAAATCTAATTGCTTAAAGGCAACCCCCTTTTTTGACTTAATTTAGGTAAAATTTTCAGTTATACCTATTTGTCCAAAAAAGGGGGATTATTTTATTCAGCGGTTTTTATGTTACTATCTGCTATCCGTCCCTTTCCTCCCCTTATCCGTATTCGCCGAAAACACATCCGCCACCTCGCTTATGGATATATACGCGCTCTTGTCCATTTCTCGGACAAGCTCCTTCAGCCTCGGCCCCTGACAGCGGTTGA
>CANRCU010000136.1 GCA_947629215.1 uncultured Clostridia bacterium | reverse complement strand
ATCTTATAATGGATTCGGACGGCTTTAATATAAAAAACAATATCAAAAGGCCGACTGTATTTCTGCCGTTGGTTTTTCTGACAATGAGCCTTTTATCGGCAATATTTTCCAAATATCACGATGTTGCCTTCAACGGCGCCACCGAGAGATACGAGGGGTTCTGGATATGGGCGGTATATATGCTTTTGTTTGTAAGCACAATGACCTATGTTAAAAGCAGAAAACCGATGTATTTCGTTTTGTCGGGCATAGCCTGCGGGGCTGTGCTTGTGGGGCTTATCGGTGTTTTACAGTTCATAGGACACGATCCGTTCAAAACAACTCTTTTTGCAAGGCTTATAAAAGGCAGCAAGGCATATGTAAAAGGCGAAAAGCTGAACATAGTTTTTTCATCGGTCTATTCAACATTGTACAATCCGAACTGTGTCGGCATATATACGGGTATGCTTTGCCCGTTTTTCCTTATTGCGGGCTTATTTGCGCCTATAAAAAAATGGTATAAATACGGTATGCTTGTTGTCGGCATTATGTTGCTGGCAAATCTTTTCGGCTGTGAATCCCTCGGTGGATTTATTGGTTTTGCGGCAGGCATCGGCTTTGTGGCGCTTATAGGTCTTATACGTTTTGCGGCAGGACCGAAAAAAACAAGAATAGTTGTTCCTGTGGCTATAATTGCCGTTTTTGCGGCTGCTGCGGTGTTCATACTTTCGGGTGGCAGCAAGATCGCCCAAAAAATAAATGTTATAAAAGAGGCTGTAAATAACCCCGAAGTTATAGAAAATCCGTTCTTTTTCGAGGATCTGAAAATTGACGGCAATTCGGCTTATATAGAAATGAAAACGGGCAAGGTCGTTATTCCTGCGGAAAACGGGGATTGGTCGCTTAAATTCATCCCCGAGGGCGAAAACGAGGCTTACGATGTAGAGCTTTCGGTTTCTCAGCCCGATAAAGATGCTTATGAAAAAAGTTATAAATGCAATATACCGGGGCTTATTTCAAGCAGTGTGAATGTTGTGGGCGACGGGCTTATAGTTTTTACGGGTGGTGACGGCAACGGCAGCAGCACGAATTTTTATTTCAGAATAGAAGGAGATACCATAAAGGCGCTTGATATGTTCGGCAAAGAGATCGACCCGAACACGGAATATCCGAGCGTTGGATTTAAGGGCATGGAACGTCTGGGCAGCAACAGAGGTTATATCTGGTCAAGAAGCATACCGCTTGTTGCAAAGCATATTATAATAGGGTGCGGACCCGACTGTTTTGTATTTGAATTTCCGCAGCAGGATATAGTCAGCAAACTTAACTACTTGGGCAATCCAAATATTATAATTGACAAACCGCATAATTTCTATTTGCAAACGGCTATAAATACGGGCTTTGTTTCCCTTGCCGCTCTGCTTGCGCTGTTTGTTATATATATTGTCGATACCGTAAGATCCGTGTTTTCAAATAAAGACGGCTATGATATGCTCGGGATGCGTCTTGGCGCATTGGCAGGCGTTATAGGCTATCTTTTTGCGGTAACAACAACGGACAGCGTTGTGAGTGTTTCGCCTGTATTCTGGATCTTGCTTGGCCTTGGTTTTGCTGTTAACCGTAAATTTGCGGACTGAGAAACGGAGATATTTTTATGAACACCTTATTGATAGCAGAACGTCGGGGAAAGGTGTTATTATATGCCTGTCTTGACGTTTTGTTCGTAAATTTTGCGATAGTTGCCGCAATATTTCTGTGGTATGGCGGTTCTATACCTGGGTTGCCGGGTGAACGTGCTGTAATGATACCGCCTGTTGTGTGGGAATGGTTCAGATATGCAGCGATATTTGTTTCGCCTGCAACGGTGCTGATTTATGCTCTGTTTATGTTTTATTCGAGTCTTTGGAAATATGCCACCATAGACGATATATATAAAATAATAGTTGCAGATACGTTTATTTTCGGCTTTTTGTTTGCGATGCATCACTTTTATATAAGTCATCGTGTGGCATATGACATGCCTAAACGGCTTTTGGTGGTGGCATGGTTTGTGGATATAGTGCTGTTTATGTTCTCACGCAGTGGTTACCGCCTTGTAAAGCGCTTTTTTATCTCTGCCGAACGTCTTATAGGCAGCAAAAGCGGTACAAAGCGTGTGCTTGTGGTGGGCGCTGGCTATGCGGGCTACAATGTTGTAAGAAGTATACTTTCCGCAGAAAAAGGCTATGAAAACCGAGTACCCGTAATTGTTGTGGACGACGATATAAAAAAGAACAATACAAGCATAAACGGCGTAAGAGTTACCTACGATGCGGGGAATATACCCAAACTTGCAGCGGAATACAAGATAGACGAGATAATAGTTGCCGTTCCTTCCGCAACAAATTCTCAGACAAAGCGTATAATGGATCTGTGTACAAAAACAGAGTGTTCGCTTAAAATGATACCGCCGCTCAGCGATATATCGGGCGGTCAGTTCCATAGGCTCAGAGATGTCAACATAACCGACCTTCTGTCAAGAGATGAAGTGGATTTGGATATAGACAGCATTGCGGGATATATAAACGGCAAAGTTGTTCTTGTAACGGGCGGCGGCGGTTCAATAGGTTCCGAGCTGGTCAGGCAGATAGCGCGTTTTTCGCCGAAGATACTTGTTATATTTGATATTTACGAAAATAATGCATACGAGCTTAAAGTGGAGATAAATGCAAGGTATCCGCAGCTTGATGTGGTTTTAAGGATAGGTTCGGTGCATCGAAAAACTGTTTTCCGATTACAGGCCTAATGTTGTTTTTCACGCTGCCGCGCATAAGCATGTGCCGCTTATGGAATATGTACCGGAAGAAGCTGTTAAAAACAATGTTTTCGGTACGTTGAATGTTGCGCTTGCGGCAAGCAGATACAAAGCGGACAGATTTGTGCTGCTCTCTACGGATAAGGCTGTCAATCCAACCAACATAATGGGTGCTACAAAGCGTATAACCGAGCTTATAATACAGATGATGTCAACGCGCAGCGACACAAAATTTATGGCGGTGCGTTTCGGCAATGTACTTGGTAGCAACGGCAGTGTTATACCGTTGTTTAAAAAGCAGATCGCAGCAGGCGGTCCTGTGCGTATAACACATAAAGATATAACGCGTTTTTTTATGACTATACCCGAGGCGTGCCGTCTTGTTTTGCAGGCGGGTGGTTTCGGAATGAGCGGAAAAATTTTTGTGCTTGATATGGGCGAACAGGTAAGAATAGACGACCTTGCACGCAATCTTATACGATTGAGCGGTTTTGTACCCGACAAGGATATAAAGATAATATATACAGGTCTGCGTCCCGGCGAAAAACTTTATGAAGAGCTTATAATGGCTGAAGAACGCGAAGATATGAAAAGCGTATACCATAATAAGATTTTTGTGACCAAACCTATAGACATGGACTATGATCTGTTTGAAAACAGGCTTGACGAACTTTATAAGGCTTGCACCGAAAACCCCGAAAAAGTCGTCGGGCTTATAAAGGAGATTGTGCCAAATTATAAAAGCGGTGAATAGATATGTATATCAAGGTCAAACGTATTTTGGATATTATTATAAGCGCAGCTGCAATACTTGTGTTTTGGTGGCTATTTGTTCTGATAGCGGTCATCATATTGGCTGAGGACAGAGGCAGCATTTTATTTCGACAGCGCAGGATAGGAAAAAACAAGTCCGAATTTTATATATACAAATTTCGTACAATGAAAACAGATACACCCAAAGACGTACCGACGCATATGCTTGCAGACCCTCAGATGTATATAACCAAAGTCGGCAGATTTTTGAGGAAATCAAGTCTTGACGAGCTGCCGCAGCTTTTTAATATATTGAAAGGCGAAATGAGCATTGTCGGTCCTCGTCCCGCGCTGTACAATCAATACGACCTTATTGCCGAAAGGGATAAGTACGGCGCAAATGCTCTTACGCCCGGTCTGACGGGCTATGCGCAGGTGAACGGACGTGACGAACTGCCCATAGACGTAAAAGCGCGGTATGACGGGGAATATGTCAAAAATATCGGTTTTATAACGGATGTTAAAATAATACTCAAAACGGTCGCAACGGTCATAACGGGCGACGGTGTAAAAGAGGGCAGATAAATGATCGTTATTACGGGGCGCAATGGTTACATAAGCAAGGGTCTGAAAAAATTTCTTACCGAGAAAGGTCATAAAGTAAAGTCGGTAAGCGTCAGAGGAGAAATAGACGAAGATATTTTCAAAGACGCCGATGTAGTAGTTCATGCGGCAGGCATAGTGCATATAAAGGCAGAAAAACGCCTTTATCACGAGGTCAATTACGAATTGACAAAAAAACTTGCCGAAATTGCAAAAGAGAGTGAAGTAGGGCATTTTATTTTTATCAGCACAATGAGCGTATACGGCAAAACGGAAGGCGAGATAAACAAAGATACTCCGTTATTGCCCAATAACCCTTACGGTAAATCAAAACTGCTTGCAGAGAATGCCGTTCTTAAATTGACCGACGATAAATTTTCGGTAACGGTCATCCGTCCGCCTATGGTATACGGCAAGGGCTGCCCTGGGAATTATGCAAGATTGTCTGCCTTGGTGCGCCGCATTCCCTTATTTCCGCTTGTGAACAATAAAAGAAGTATGATATTTTGCGGTAATCTTTATAATTGTATAAAAAAGATAATCGATAATAATATCGTAGGCATAATAACACCGCAAAACAGCGAATATGTAAATACATCTGTACTCTGCCAAAAAATAGCGGAGTGCGCAAACAAAAAACTTGAGCTTTCGTCTTTTTTTGGCAGTATTGTTTCTTCTTTGCCTTTAGGCATTGCAAAAAAAATGTTCGGCAGTCTGTATTACGGTGAGGATACGGCATTTTCGGCTGATATTGTTGATTTTGACACTTCTGTCCGTATTACCGAAAAATAAGAAAATTTTTTGTTTGATTTTTGTTGAAATTTGACAGAATATATAGTATAATAACTTTGATTGGCTTTATAAAGATAGCTCAAATTAAGATTGGATCAATTTTTCTGCAAGGAGGTACACTATGAGTTCAGTAGAGTGTATGACAGTTAATTGTATAAGAATACTCAGCGCCGAGGCGATACAAAAGGCAAGATCGGGACATCCCGGCGTGGCAATGGGTGCAGCGCCTATGGCATTGGAGCTTTGGGCAAGGCATTTAAAACACAGCCCCAATGCTCCCCAATGGATAAATCGTGATCGTTTTGTGCTTTCGGCAGGTCACGGATCAATGCTTTTGTATTCGCTTTTGCATTTATTCGGCTATCCCGTAACGATGGAGGACATAAAGAATTTTCGTCAATTCGGTTCCGTAACTCCCGGACACCCCGAATATGGACATACCGTAGGCGTAGAGGCAAGTACGGGGCCTCTCGGACAGGGCTTTGCAAATGCAGTCGGCATGGCAATGGCAGAAACGGTTTTAGCTGCAAAATTCAACAGACCCGATTTTGATATTATAGATCATTATACCTACGCCTTCACGGGCGACGGCTGCCTTCAGGAGGGCATGGCGTACGAGGCTTGCTCCTTTGCGGGAACCCAGAAGCTCGGCAAGCTGATACTCCTGTACGATAAAAACAATATAACGATAGAGGGCGATATAAACCTGACGTTCGGAGAGAACGTCGGACGCCGTCACGAGGCAATGGGCTGGCAAGTCCTCTATGTCGAAAACGGCGAGGACATCGAGGCGATAGGCAGAGCGATCGAGGAGGCAAAGGCGGAAAAGAACAAGCCGTCGATCATCATCGTAAAGACGGTGATAGGCTTCGGCTCGCCCAAGGCCGGACAAGCCTCCTGCCACGGTTCGCCGCTCGGAGCGGACGGAGTAAAGGCAACTCTTACTAAGCTCGGTTACGAATATCACGATTTCGAAGTGCCCGACGACGTAAAGGCACACTACGAAGCCATTAAACAGCGTTTGGCGGCAAATAAGACGAATTACGATAAGTTGCTCGCCACCTACAAAAAGCAGTATCCCAAGGAATATGAGGCGTTTATGCACGATCTCGGCGGCAAGGTCGAGATAAATGAAGCCGAACTGTATAAATTCGAAGGCACGGCGCTTTCCACCCGAAAGGCGGGCAACATCGTGCTCAATAAACTCGCCGACATGATAGACAATCTCGTAGGCGGATCAGCCGATTTGGGACCCTCCAATCTTACGACGCTTACAGGTAAGGGCGAACTCAGCAAGGAGAACGGCACGGGCAGATACATTCACTACGGCATAAGAGAACACGCCATGGCGGCGATCGCCAACGGCATATACTTGCACGGCGGGTTTAAGACGTACGTGTCCACCTTCTTTGCATTCAGCGACTACATGAAAAACGCCATCCGCATGAGCGCACTCATGAAATTGCCCGTCCTCTACATTTTCACGCACGACAGCATAGGCGTGGGC
>CANRCU010000135.1 GCA_947629215.1 uncultured Clostridia bacterium | reverse complement strand
TAACCAGCGAATATATTGATATAAATACAAGTTGTAATACTTATGATAATATATTTCCTCTTGATGTAGATGAAACGAATATGTATGCCGGCATATATGAAGGAAAGGAAATGCGAACGGAGGACAGTTGGTTAAGAACGGCATGTTGGGGCGATGACGAAATATTTGTTAGAGATTTGAGCAAAAATGAAATTTACGGAGATGATAGATTCGAGACTCATGGTGTACAACCGGCTATGTATATAAAGCTTAATTAGCTTTTATAGGATGTATAGCTATATATAAAAATGCAATAAAAATCATAAAAATAAACCGAGGTGAGCAAAATGTCAAAATTTGTAATGGAATGTCCGTATTGCGGCAGATATGTTGAGGCATCGAATTTTATTTTTGCAAAGAAAAAAATTGACTGTGTATGCGGGTATACAATAGATGTAAGGGCGGACAAGCTGAAGTCTGTCGAATGTGCGCATTGCGGCAATACTGTTATGATAGACCAATCAAAAGCCGAAAAAGCGGTATGCCCTGTTTGTCATGAGCCTATAAACACTGCGGTCGATATGCACAGATTGGCAGAATTTTCCTGCCCGTCATGTAGCTGCAAATTGACGGCTGACAAGGCGGCGGAAAAATATACTTGCCCGCTTTGTGACACCGTTATCGATGTGCAGGCGCAGTTATCCAAAGAAAAGGTCAAAAACAAAGGCGTTGCAAGCGTTATAAAATATGAGGGCGACAATGATGTTTTTGTATGGAAGCACCCCATAGAGGATTTTAACATGGGTTCTCAGCTTATTGTGCATGAATCGCAGGAGGCGTTGTTTTTCAGAGACGGACGCGCGCTTGATCTGTTCGGTTCGGGGCGGTATACGCTTTCAACGCAAAATATACCGCTCGTTAACGAGATATACAAAATACCTACCAATGCGGACACGGTTTTCCATTCTCAGGTCTATTTTATAAATATGACCACACATATGGGCATAAAATGGGGGACAGATTCAAAAGTAAGGCTGTTCGACCCTGCATCGGGGCTGTATATAGAGATAGGCGCAAGCGGTAATTTCAATTTGCGTGTAAAAGATTCGCGAAAACTTGTGCTTAAAATAACGGGCACGGGCAGCGAGTTCAGCCAGAACGAGATAATGGGCGAGGGCTTTGCCGCAGGTAAATTCAAGCCGCTTATTATGAATAAGGTCAAATCAAATCTTGCAAGGGTCATAAAAGAAGAAAATATAAACATACTTGAAATAGACTCTTGTCTGGATATGTTATCTCAAAAAATGCAGGATATTATCAACGAAAGTCTTGACGATTACGGAATGATAATGCCCGAATTTTATATAACAACTATTGTAACGCCCGATGACGACCCAAATTTCAGGCGGCTGAAACAACAGTTTGCGGACAGAACGCTTAAAGTAAGGGAAGAGGAGATAAGAAAAGCCGAGGCGGAGGCGGCTCAGGGCAGAAAAATACTTGAGGCGCAGACGGAGGCACAGCTTAAAATGGTAGGTGCGCAAGGCGAGGCAGAGGCGCTGAAAATAAAGGCGCAGGCGGAGGCAGAGGCTTACAAAATGCAGGCTTACGCACAAGCCGAGGAAATGCGCGCAAAGGGCTATACCTATGCGCAGGAGACCGCAAGACAAGTCGGACTGGAGGCTATGCAAAACGGCATAACAGGCGGCACAGGCGGCGGAGGTATCGGCGATATAGCAGGCCTTGGCGTAACGCTTGGCGCAATGGGCGGAGTTATAGGTATGACAAAAGAGGCGCTTGACCCTATAATGGAAAATTCGTCACGGCTTGGCGCAGGCTTTGGCGGCGCTATCGCCGACGGCGGCAGCGATAAGTGGGTATGCGGCGAATGTGGTACAAAGGATATAAGCTCTAAATTCTGCCCCAACTGCGGTGTTAAGCGTCCCGAAAAAATAATAGGGAAAACCTGCCCCAACTGCGGCAAAACAGGCATAACAAGCAAATTCTGCCCCGAATGTGGTACAAAAATACCAAATGAGACCTGGGATTGCGAAAATTGTGGTACAAAGGGCATAAGATCTAAGTTTTGCCCCGAATGCGGCTGTAAGAGAGGTGACGAACAATGAATAAAAGACAAAGCTCTGTTCTGGCAATATATGTTATAGTGCTTGTGCTGTTCTTTCTGCTGTTTTTTATAATACCCTTCAATAGATGCGCATCGGCGGTAGTGATGTTCATTTTTGGGTTACTGTCTATTGCATTGGGGTACGGTATTACATATATGGCATTTAAAAATACGACCGATTTAAAATCTAAGGTATACGGCTTTCCCGTGTTCAGGGTGGGTTATATTTATACTTTGGGTCAGTTGACGCTTGCACTTGCGGTGTTTATTATAGACTTTGTATTTGAACTGCCGATGTGGCTTGCCTTGGCAATAAGCCTTATTATGCTTGGGTTTGCGCTTATAGGAATGATAGCCGCCGACAACGTAAGGGATATTGTTGAAGAAGTTGACAAAACACTTTATGACGACAGGGCAAGAACGGATACTTTCCGTATAGATATAAGTGATATTGTCTATGCCTGCACAAATGCAGAACTAAAAAAGAAACTGGAAAAACTTTCCGAAAAACTCAGATACAGCGACCCGGTTTCAAAACCTGTCCTTGCCGAAACGGAGGGCACTATCAGAGAAAAATTAAACGAAATATCGGAAATGATAAATAAAAGCGATTTAAATATTATTTCCGAGAAGATAAAAGAAACGGAGATACTTTTGGAAAAAAGAAATAAAATGTGCAGAGAAACCAAAAATATTTAAAAAGTTGCTTGTATACGGCGCAGAATTTTGCGCCGTTTTTTTTGTGTCAAAATTTACTTTGTCTAAAATTCATAAGAAAAATTTTCTTTTTTGTTTATTATGTCAATAGCAATATCATCTTTGCGGCAGATATGCTTTTATCTGCTAAGTATGCAAAGTATGCGGGACCGGAATGAACCGTTAAAGGAGGTCTTTACAATGCCAAAAAGAGGAATGAACATTTATAAAAGAAAAGACGGCAGATGGGAGGGACGTTATATTAAAAGCAATAAGAGATACGGCTATGTATATGCAAGAACTTATTGCGAAGTCAAACAAAAAATAATAAGGGAGATAAACAGCATTATCGACTGCGAGGAAAACGAGAGCTTATTGTTTTCGGATGCAGCGGAAATGTGGATAAACAGCATAAAATGCAATCTTAAAGAATCAAGTGTATCCAAATACGAAAGCATACTTAATAAACACATTTATCCTATGTTTGCAGACAGAGAGATAACGGATATTACAAATGCCGAAATAGAAATTTTTTTGAACAGCCTGCTGTCGGACGGTAAACACAAACTTGCGCCGACCACGGTCTTGACAATATTGACCGTATTTAAAAGCATATTCAGATATACGTCAAAAATCAAAGGGGTGCTGCTTTCCGACCTGAACGGTATCAATATAAAAACTGTGCCTAAAAGGGTAAACGTGCTTGAAGTCGGTGAACAGCTCAAATTGAACAATTACTTATATGAAAATATTTCTTTGAGCAATATTGCCATACTTTTGTGTATGTATACGGGGATAAGGATAGGCGAAGTATGCGCTTTAAAGTGGCGGTGCATACATCTTGAAGAACAATATATATCAATAGAAAGCACCGTACAGAGGGTAAAACAAAATAACGGCAAACATAAAACAAAATTGTCGGTCACTGCACCAAAAAGTCAGGCATCCGTAAGAAAAATACCTATACCCGACAATATGCTTGATATATTGTCAAAAATAAGAAAAAGCGGAGAAGTATATTTAATAAGCGGAAAGGAAAACAAGATACCCGAACCGAGAGTTTTGCAGAACCATTTTAAAAATGTGCTGAGAAAATGCGGTATTGAAGATATAAATTTTCACATTTTAAGGCATACTTTTGCAACACGGTGTGTGGAGGTGGGCGTGGATATTAAAAGTTTAAGTGAAATATTGGGACATTCTTCGGTAAATATAACATTGAACAGATATGTACATCCGTCTATGGAGATAAAGCAAAAAAATATTAATTTGCTTTCAGAGCTTATGACCGTGAAATAAAAAAATTATCGGTGAGAGCATAACTCTCACCGATAATGATGGGTTGATTTAATGTCATGCCGTGCGAAGCTGTGCCGGTTTTTGCTTTTTAAGAAATATTGTCAATACAACAACCAAGACAACAGATATTACGGAAATTATTATACCCAAGAAGAATCCCGAGGGTTTATAGGTGAACACAATTTCGTGTGTACCTTTGGTAACGTCAACACCGATAAGACCGTCGTCGCCGATGGATACTTTTTCGGTCGGTTGTCCGTCAACAGTCACACTCCAACCCGGCACATACGGTATGGATGTGAACATAACACCGTCATTTTCGGCTTTGATAGTACCCGTTATCTGCGTATCCTTAAAGTCGGTTATTTCAAACGGCTGCTGTTTAAGCACATCATAGGCTTTTTGGAATACTTCGTCATGATAACTTGCAGCATAGACTTTGACGGTACCGTCTTTACGGTAGGTACGTTCAAATTCACCCTTGTTTGTAAGCTCGAATGTAACGGTTATATCCTCGTCTTTATCGACCTCGCCTATATCAAACAAACTTTTACCTGCGCTAAGTTCGCGTATCTCGTCGGCACGCCTTGTGGTGTAATGAACGTTTTTGGTATTGCCAGCATCGACATATATATACATATATTGGTCTGCATCGGAATGGATCTTGACCGTAACGGTGGGTTTGTGTGCATCGTCGGTAAGTTCCGGCGTGGTAAGTTCGTACTTATACACGTTTTCACTTTGCTTATCGGTAATGTTCATATGTGTATAATCAAAACTTGTAAGAGGTATCTCGGTAAACATTTTGTCTGTGATACCCGTAGTTTTTTCTATAAAATCATTCTGAACATCAAACGGCATCGAATCTTTTGTGTTCCAGTTGTTTATGTTTTTGTCGACCATAAAACCAAGGGGAAGAACACGGTCGTTTTTATATATCCAGACATTGCCGAAAGATGTCAGATAAGTATAACGCGGATTGTTTATGGAACCGTCCCAACCGCCGTTGCCGTCCTCTTGCGCTTTGTTCATAACATATTTGATATCGAACATGGCATCTACCAAAGACGAGGGATCGTAATAACGATAGGAGTTACCCGTTGCAGCTATACCGAGGTCGCCTATAAGTTCTGAGATACCGCCCGGCGCCATAGAGCTGAACTGTGAAAAACCGTTATAGTGGTAAAGCGTTGCATCGTTTATTGTTGTAAAACGACGAAATTCGGTACGATAGAATTTGCCGCCTTCCTGTTCGTCCATATAGTCGACTGCCTGATTTGCGCTGTCTATATACTTAACATAGCTTTCACGCTTTGTCGTTCTGTCAAGCCCTTCGTAGCTTGAAAACAGAGCCTCTATAAATATAAGCACAACAAGAGATATTATTATCGGCTTTTGCTCGTTCTTTTTAGACTCTCTGTAATAGTAGAGAAGAACAACATAAATTATGCCTGCAATGGCATTTATTACCACGTCCGTGTCACTGAGTACACGGTCTATCTCGCTGTAATTCGGCACAAGGATATATTCCGTAAAGAAAATTATGACCGCATAAAAGATGAATGCCTTGTAGATAAGGTCAAATTTTACATCTTTTAAATTTATAAACGCCTTGTAAGCAAGGGTTATCAGCACAAAACTGTAAATAAAAGTATATCTGTGCGGCAGGTTTGACGGGAAATGCGCACCGTGTATAAGGTAGTCCAGCGGTTTGATGCAGGCGCAAACAAGCATAAATATAAGCAGACCGCCAAACCAGCATTTTTCACGGGTATTTATCCTTCTGTTAAAGAAGTAGAAGGGTATAAGCAGCATGGTCACAATACCGCTGTATACGTTTGGCAAGTCCTCGTTTCGCGCAAGTACAACGGGACGAGCGCCCACAAAGTGGTTGGTTATGAGCTGATATATATTTTCATATATCTCAAAGCCCGGAAAACTTGAATCGCTTGTTGCCGTATGCGAAAGCGCAATGACTGTCGGTATTGTAAGAAACATAGAAATACCGCCCGCAAGCAATGATATTATACCAAATTTTACCATACGATCCATTATCAGCTTTTTGTCTTTTTTTAGTGTGTAGTTACTGAATATAAATGCCAGAAAATACAACACGGAAAATACACAGACAATAAAGGCTATATAGAAGTTTATGAGTATGACAAGCGCAAGCGAGATACAGTATACAAGGTGTTTACCGTCTTTTACAAGCGAGCGTATGCCAAGCGCAACTATA
Organism: uncultured Clostridia bacterium; assembly: GCA_947629215.1. Classification (GTDB taxonomy): domain Bacteria; phylum Bacillota; class Clostridia; order Lachnospirales; family CAG-274; genus RGIG4310. The sequence continues at coordinate 181 of CANRCU010000135.1, read as the reverse complement.
GGAAACAGCGCTACCGCGTCAAGCCACATGACATTCCAGTAATAGCCTGTTATATATGAAGAAAACGCATAGAGCAGACCGAAAGCGACTGTTGAAAGGTCCCTTTTGCCAAATGTTTCCTGCAAAAAATATGTGAAAAATGCACCGCAGAAAGCAATTTTAAACAGTATGAAAAGCGCAA
>CANRCU010000134.1 GCA_947629215.1 uncultured Clostridia bacterium | reverse complement strand
CTGTCAGCGGCAACTATGCGAAAATCGGCGCCGGCATATACGAGGGCGGCACGGCTCAAATAAAGCAGGGCGGTTCAACGCCCACAGCCGTTACCTTCCACAGTAAAGATTTTTCGATAACATCGCTTGAGCCGAATGTAACAGATACGGGCGTTGCGGCAAATATCGGGTATATGGCGGAAAATACGGCGGGCGAGGACAGCCCGTGCCTGATAACCGCGATTTACGACGATGACGAAAATCGGTTGCTTGCGGCGGATATTCAGCCCGCGGAGAAGAGCGGGAACAGCGTAACAATTAACTTAAGCGCGGATTTGAAAAAAGGTAAAACATATACGATAAAGGCGGCGATATGGAATAAGGGAAACATAAAGCCGCTGACCGAAGTGTATAAGCTTCAAATTTCAAAGTAGGCTCTCTCTGAGGGAGGCTAAAATAAAACAACATTAAAGTTCATTGCATAATTAAATTTTTAGAAAGAGGTGTTTTGTAATGAAAAAATTATTAAGTATGGTATTGATAATGGCTATGCTGTTCGGTACAACAGTATTTGTGCATGCGGAGGAAACGGGCGAGGCGGCTGATACAAATGCAAATCAAGATGTTTTTACGATGAATTTGGATGATCCCAATTTCTCGGTTTGGGCGCCCGCTGCGAAAAAAACCGGAAGCACCATAAGCTTTCCGACAGGGTCGTTTACAGACGGAATGTCGGTTGCCGAAAGTTCATTAAAAATGTATTATAAAGAAAATTTAAATCTTAACGACGGCGATTTGGGCACGATAGTAAAGGGGTACTTTTTGCTGTCGGAAACCGATAAAGATAAAAGCGATTCAACGCTTTTGAACACGCCCTTTATCGCACAGAACCATAACGGCGAAACGATACTTTCTGTTGGCTACAGTGAGACTCATGTTGTTGGATATAGGTTTAGAGCGCCGAGAGCGGGTAAAATTTTAATTGCGGCAGCGGGAGATGGCAAAGTCATGTCAAATACCCCTGCATATAATACTATGGCTTATAATGTAAATGTTTATAATAATCAAAACGGCAGCAACAGCGGTGCAAATACTTTAAAAGATGCCTATGGAAGCAATAATACAGATGCGCAAGCAGCGAATAAAGGAAGTGAATTTACGAACAGGACATGTACTGTAGAAGAGGGACAGGACATTATGTTGTGTACATATAAATCAAGCGGAACATCAAGTGAAGGAAAGCACCATATAATGTGGACACCGGTTGTTGCGTATATAGACGATTTAAGCTGTGAAGATTTTACGCTCGATAACGAAGGAAATGTTTCGTTTAAGAGCAATAACGGCAGCTTGTCGGCGGATAACATAAACCTCTATATAAAGGGCGAGGATAAGACTCCGCTGACAGTTACAAATTTTGCCGGCGGAACTGCGGCTGACGGTAAAACGCCGTACAGCGCAGAGATCGCGGAAGAGAGCAGGGCGAAGCTTTTGCCCGGTGAGACATACTGTTTGCAATTAGTTAAAAATATTACCTATGCCGAGGGAAAAACGCATAATTTAACTACCGAAGTGTTGGAGATTACTCTCTCGGGCGAAAGGGTCAGATTTAACGCCGCCAACTATTTGATGGATAGCAATGATACAATTTGGACTGCGTATAAAGGCGATATATGGAATCCGCTGACACAGATAACGACGCTTACACAACAAGCTAATCTTGCCACCGGCAGTTATTACGGCAAGAATGTTTATCAGTCGACTGCCGAGACAATAGAAAACAATGCTACTTACAGGGCGAGCTTTATCGACAACAATTATATGTGGGTTTTTGAAACGGGACACAGCGGAAACGAAGCTTTGGCAAAGGTCTTTACTGCTCCGTATGCGGGAAAGATAAAATTGGAGCAGATGAGTGTGGATGACGGTTCAAATAAAATAACCTCGGGCGTGGCAAACGGGGATAATTATATGGTTGTGAAAATATCCAAGCAGGTTGTCGGACAAGACCGAAAACAGGAGGGCGAGCTGATAAGGCTGAACAAGGACAACAACGGTGAGACGGAGTTCAGCCCGATGGAAATTGAGGTCAGCAAGGGTGACAAGATATATGCGGAGGTATATACCGACGGTTATATAGGTCAGAATTACTCATATGTGCGGTTTAACCCCGTTGTGACATATATTGATGAGTTTGCCGCGAGTGCGGAGTTTATCAAGATTATACCCGCCGAGGGCGAGGACACGGCGACTGAAACCGAAATAACCGAAAAGAGTGATTTGGCAGACTGCTCAAAGGTAAAGGTGACGGCGGAGCGTCGGAGGTTTGGCGAAGATACAATCCACGCAATTCCGATTGTCGCATTTTACAATGCGGACGGCTCTTTGGCGAAGGCCGCTTTGGGTGAGGATTTAGCTCTCGCTTTGCCGGAGACAAAGAATGTAGATATTCCGGTGAGCAGTTTGCCCGGCGATGTAGCCTCCGCCAAGGTATTCCTTTGGGAGGGAACCGCAGAAGGCGGCTTGAACGGCTCCTTAAAACCGCTGACAAGTGTGTTAAAAGAGATAAAATAATTTATATTTTAGGATGGTGTAAGGGCGGATGTGCGTTGCAACAAGGGCATCCGCCCATTATTCAAAAACGGAGGCATATGAATGAAGATGAAAAGAAAATTTTCCGTTATTTTAGCCGCTCTGCTCTCAATGAGCTTAATTCTCAGCGGCATAATTTTTGCGGATAATACGGACTTGACGGAGATATCAGAAACTGAGGATGCAGCTTCCGGAATAGCGCTTTCGGTAAATGAAGCCGCCTCAGGCGATGAAGTTATTTCGGAAAATGAGGCTGTTTCGGAAGACGCAGCAGCGGCGGAGATTGAAATCGGCAATTCGACCAAAATGACGACTCTTGCGACGAACGATATTACCGCGTTTGCAGACGAGTCGCGCAATGTATATGTTGCGAACTTAGACGAGACGGATATTTGGAAGGCCGCAGGAAAGAAATCAGGAAATCCGATTGCCGTTTTTACAGATAAGGGTCGCATCTCAAATTCGACTGCTGTAAGCGCATATTATAAAGAAGAAATTCCCGGAAACGCTTTTACGGGTGATATTAAAAAGGGATATTTTATTCTGTCCGATGCGCAAAAAGATTATGCGGACGAGCAGCTTTTGGATACGTCGTTTGTCGCGCAAAACGCGGACGGCGATATGCTGATGTCAATATATTTCGGCGATGACAAAAACACGGAACACAGTTTGGTTTTGGACTATCAGTTCACTGCTCCCAAGGCGGGCAGAGTTTTTCTTACCACAAAAGAAAATATTAAGTCGTCTATCGGCAGCGGGGGTAAGATAACCTACAACGTAAATAAATATAAGGTTGGGGCAAACGGAAATAACAGTGGCTCGATAGCCCTCACGGGTAATACGGAGATGAACTCAATCGGCGAAAAGGCGTATACTACCGTAGTGACAGAGGTAGAGGCGGGGCAGGAAATTCACTTTGCAACCTACAATACGGGAACCAATATGCCGACTGTTTCGGGAGAACATTATGTAAAATGGACGCCTGTTGTCGTCTATGCGGACGATAAGCCCGTGGTCAGCGATGTAAGCTATGACAGAGAAAGCGGAGAACTCACCTTTACCACGAACAAGGCGAATATGGCAAAGGAGAACCTGAAGCTCTATATAGAGAACGAGGAGGCAACTCCGTTTGTAATAGAAAGACTTGATACCGTAAACCAATCTGCGGGAATATATAAGGCTGTCTTGTCAAAAACAGACAGAGAGGAACAATTTGTCCCCGGTACTAAGTTCTGTGTTAAGGTTTTTGAGGAAATTAAAAGCGACGAAATAAGCGCTGTATTGCAAAACGAGAGTGATCCCGTTATATTTGAGGTTGAGGGTGAAAGATACAGATACCGAGCGTCCGACTCGTTTGACGCAGCAAATAAAAACAGCGACCCTATATGGCGCTGGCAATACAAGGATGCTTTAACGGGGTATGCGGATTTGCCGACCAACACTTATGTAAACTTAGGTATGAGAATTCCCGACGGTGAAACATCGTATGTGGCGGGTCAGGCGTATACCAAGACGAGCGAAAACCAGAGACTTGCTGTTGGGAAATTTATTATGATTCCGCAGAACGCCGCGCATGCATCCTCTTCGGGTAACGCCAATGAGAGTGCTGTCAGAACCTTTACCGCACCGAATTCGGGTATTGTAACAATTTCTGCTGCAGACCCGAATCGCGAGAGCAAAGTGTGGGGCGGTATGAGCGCAAGCAATAAAAACAGCCCCGATATGAAGATATTCAAAAACGACGTTCAGGTTTGGCCCGAGGGCGGCGGCTCGTTTTCGTTTGAATATGTCGCGCAAAAGGATAACGCCAACAAGGAGCAGGAATTTGAGCCGTTTAATCTTGACATTTCTGAGGGCGATAAGCTGCATTTTGAAATTTCCGCTAAGGGCAACTGGTGGGGCAACTCGCTCTACTGGAATCCTGTTGTAACCTATAATGCGATAGAACCAAAACTCGTAAATCAAAACTTTGCAAACGGTGAGGAATATGTGCCGAATTACAAGTTTACGATGGAATTTGATAAAGAGATGGCGGCGATTGCCAAAGAAGATATTGCAATAGACAACGGCGCGGAGGTTAATTCGGTATCCCTTGACCGAACCAATAAAAAGCTCACCATGGATTTCAGCAAAGTTCAGAGCGGCGGGTTGTATAATGTCACTATAGGCGGACTTCGATATGCCACGGTAACGGACGCTAAGTATTCGTTTACAAGAAAGTTCTCATTTGTGGGCGGCGGAGCGGTATCAGCAAACAATATTACGCTTGTCGGCGGAACGCTTCAAAACGGAGATAACACCGTTACCGCTGACATAAACAATTCCGATGACAGCGCTGCGGTAACGGCAACCTTGATTGTTGCAGTAATGAAAGGCACAAAAGACGATTATGAGATTGAGAGTGTATCGGCTGTAACGGACACGCAGATAACGGGTGTTAAAACGCTTAGCGCGACCGTAAACATTCCCGACGCACAGGGGAGATTTATCAGAGTAGTCGCGGTTGATGACAGGGATTCGCTGAACGCATACGCAGATGCGGTGGATTTTAGCTAATTTGATCGGTGCAACAGAAAGGTGGAAACGAAATGATTTTTAAGAAATTGATGGCTTTGCTTACGGCAATGATTTTTGCCGCCGTTCCAATCGGCGCCTTTGCCGCGGAGTACAGCGGACTCAGCCCTGAGAATGAACCGTGGTACAGAATTGTCGCGCGCGACCGCTTTGCTGTTGATGCGGATGTGACGGACGGGATGATCTCCGTATCTGTAAACGGGAAAAATCTCAGCTTCTTAACCGCGCCATATGTTGACGGCGGAGAGATTATGCTGCCTGCAAAGGAGTTTTTTGAAAAGCTCGGCTTTTATATCGGCTGGCAGGACAGGACGAGGGATACCGACTGGTGCGGTGCGTATTTCGGCGATGTGAACGGCGCGCCTGCGTGTATCATACCCGATTACGATGTGGCGTATTATGACGATATTCCGCTTGAACTCGGCAAAAAAACGGTCGGCACGGATAACGAGGTGTTTGTCCCGCTGTATTATTTCCAATTTATAAACGGATTGGATGTAAAGATGAAAGGCAAAGCGGAGATTAGCTTTGATTTTAAAAAGTTGGCTGTTGAGGAAAAGGAAGAAGAGGAAGAACAGGCAGTCGACATAGACGAGGTTCTCAAGGACTATGAGGGCGAGAAGCTTCTTGACTTTGACAAGGCGATTGAGACGGGCGCATACTATACGGGCGGTGAAATCAGAGCAGAAGTAGTAACCCCGGATGGTGGAAGGTTTGATAAGGCGTTTGAGATTGAAAACCTATCTCGTCCGACGGTTTATTACAACAACCAGTTTGCGTTTTCAAGCCAGAAGCCGATAAACGTCGGCGATGTGTGCGTATTTTCTATGTGGGTAAGGTATACCGAAGCCGTGGACGAGAGCGGTTTTGCCACAACTGAGATTTGTATAGAGGAGGAGGGAACCTGGAAGAAGATATACTTCTCTCCTGACGAAACAGTCTCTGCAGAATGGAGAAAACTTGAATATGTATTTTCAAGCAATATTGCCTGCGACCCCGGAAATGTGGGAATAAAGATTAGGGTTGGATACAATTATCAGACCATTGAGGTTGCGGAGGTTACCGTTACCAATTACGGCAGACAAATCAATCCGGCCGACCTCGGACTCGACACCAACAAGGAGATCGTCAAGCCCGAGAGCTATCGCGGACAGGAAGACGATGCGCTGTGGCGTGAGGAGGCTCTCCGTCGCATCGAAAAGTACAGAAAAAGTCCGATAAAGGTGAAGGTTCAGGACGAGAACGGAAACCCGGTAAAAGATGCAAAGGTTGATCTCAATATGACCAGAAGTGAGTTTATATTTGGCTCTGAGATGGGCAGTCATACCTGGAGTAAAGGCGACAAGCGGCAACTGTATCTGAACGGATATAAGAATATGCTCAACAGCTTTGTCTACGGTACTGAATTTAAGCCGACGACAACGGAGGCTTCTATGCGAAGCGCAATATATATGACGAACTTTGCAAGGGACAACAACCTCTATATAAGAGGGCAC
>CANRCU010000133.1 GCA_947629215.1 uncultured Clostridia bacterium | reverse complement strand
TGGTTGTAGAAACGGAAGACGGAGAGCTGGTCGCATACACCACTCCCAATATAAACAGAGCCGGCACATACAAGCTTGGAAATTATAACGTCAAGGCCGAGAATCCCGATAAAAGCGTTTATTTGCTTGATCCGCACAGTATCTGTACAAATATGAATAAGACAAATGCCGAAAATCTTCTTGAAACATTGGAGGATATTTTAAAAGGCGATTTCTCAAAGCAGATAAAGGTCGACGAACAAACGGCAAAAGATGCAATAAAGTCACTCGATATAATGCTTAGTCTTAGTTGAAACAAAGTTAAATCGGTGTCAAATATGAAATTTGTCCGATAAAAAGGAGATATTTACATGAAACTTGGTTTTATAGGTGCCGGCAATATGGCAGGCGCGATATTCAAAGGTCTTATAAAAGCGGATGCTGTAAGCCCGAAAGATATATTTATAATCAGAAATAATGCCGAACTTCAGAAAAAGCAAGTTGAAGAATACGGTGTTACAGGCTGCTCAAGCTATGAAGAGCTTACGAAAAACAGCGATATAATCTTTTTGGGCGTTAAGCCTGTTTCTTTCGGTCCGCTGATAAAAGAAATAAAGGGCTTCATAGAAAAAAAGAGACCGCTTGTTGTGTCTATGGCGGCGGGTATGACAATATCGTCCATAGAGGAAATGTTCGGCTTTGATTTGCCGATTATAAGGATAATGCCCAATATAAATGCCGAAATACTTATGTCGGCAACGGCTTATTGTGGCAATAAAAACGTTTCCGACGAGCAGCTTTCAATTATAAGGGGTTATCTGTCGGCTTTTGGGCTTGCGGTCGAGATACCCGAAAAGCAGTTTGCTGTGTTTACAGCCATTGCAGGCTGTTCGCCTGCATATGTATATATGTTTATAGATGCGTTGGCAAGAGGCGCGCAGAAAATGGGCATGAATAAAAAACAGGCGCTCGAGATTGCTGCTCAGGCTGTTATAGGCAGCGCTTCAATGTATGCAAAAAGCGGTATGCACCCTGCCGAGCTTACGGATAAGGTGTGTTCTCCCGGCGGTACTACAATAGAAGGTGTATGTACGCTTGAAGAATATAAATTCACCGCCGGTATTGTCAAGGCAGTGGAAAACAGTGTTTTAAAGGATAAGGAACTCGGTGGTTGAGCTTTGAGCGGCTTGGTCAAAAATAATTATAAAAATAAAAAAATAAAAAAGGATTTGTATAATCTGTACAGAATATATAAATATAGGTGCAATAAACACAAATGTAATATTTGGTTTGTTTCGTGAACTTTAAAAATACTAAAGGAGGAGATTTCTATGGTTCAGATTCTCGCAGGCGGAAAAGGTGAAGGCAAAACAAAAAAACTTATTGATATGGCAAATACAGCTATGAAAGCTGCAAACGGTCATATAGTTTATCTTGATGATGACAGTAGGCACGTTTATGATCTGACACATAATATTCGTTTTGTTGATACGTCCGAGTTCGCATTATCCAAATATCGTGAGCTTATAGGTTTTATCTATGGTCTTTATTCGCAGGATCACGATATTGAAAAAATATATATTGACGGTCTTTTTAAGATAGTAAAAGACCTTGAAGGCGAAGATATAATAAAACTTGCGGTTAAACTGAAAGAAATAAGTGAAAAATACACTGTTGATTTTATAATTGCGGCAAATACAGATGAGAAGAAAATTCCCGAGGAATTAAAGGATATGCTTATTTGAATTTATTCAGATAAAAATTCTTAAACATACATAAAAAACTGCTGCCAAATTGTGCAAAACATTTTGGCAGCAGTTTTTATTATCATTTACCTGTCGATATTCAGAACAGAGTACTGCCGTATTCTATACCTTTATCGGTCAAGGTGAATTTTATGCGTTTTTCCGATTTGAAAGTTATATTGATATATCCAAGCTCCTGCAGGTGATCGACTGCGTTTTCGTTAGCTTTGTTTATATCATTGCGCTTGTTGAAATTTACAATATGCAAGTCACCGCCCATAAGGTATGATTGATAAGCGCGGCTGAAAATTTCTGTTTCTTTTTGATCCATACAGACTTCCTTTCTTTTATAATATTTGTTTTGGCGGAATATCTTCTATACAGTCCGAGATCCCCGCCAAACGGCGGGGATCTGACTGATTGTTTCGTTCTGAATTACCGATATTTTATGCGGCTGTGGTTTCTTCCGTATCGGTTTCAACCTCGGTTGTGGTTTCCTCTGTATCCTGTTCAAGCTCGGCTTTGTATTTTGCTTTGATCTCATCAAGCTCGCCGCTTTCTTCAAGCTCGGTTATTGCAGAGTTCACAGCATTCAGAAGCTCGGTGTTACCCTTAGAAACAGCTATTGAATAATGCTCATCGGTAAGAACTCCGTCAAGTATCGCAAGGTCGTCGTTTTTGTCCGTGTAATAAACGGCAGTGTCGTTGTCTATAACGACAGCGTCTATATCCTTGCTTGCAAGCGCGTCAACGGCTTCGGCAGCATTGGCATAACTTGATACCGTGGTATCGGAATAATTTTCGGTGACATATTTTTCACCCGTAGAGCTGCCAAGAACGCCTACATTGCATCCCGCAAGCTCGTTTGCTGTTTTTATCGGCGAGTCAAAACGCACGATAACTACCTGACTTGCATCGGCATAAGGTATTGAAAAATCAACATCGTCGGCTCTTTCGGCAGATTCCGATAAACCTGCTGCCGCAATATCCGCCTCGCCGGAAGCAACAGCCTCGATAACAGCCTCAAATTTCATATCGGAGCATACGGGTTCAAGACCGCTTTTATCGGCAATGGCTGCAATAATATCTGCATCTATACCGACAACGGTATTGCCGTCAAGAAATTCATATGGTTCAAATTGCGCATTGGTCGCCCATATGAGTTTACCGTCCTCAACAGTTTTGATTTCCGCAGTATCGGGCGCCGATGATGTTTCGGCTGTTTCGTTTGTCTGAGCGGTTTCTGCAGAGCCTTCATCCGAGCTGCCGCAGCCGATGAGAGAAACAAGCATTATACTTGCAAGAGCAGCCGCCATTATTTTTTTTGTTTTTTTCATAAGATCTCTCCTTAATTAAATTATAATTTATACTGTGTTAATACCGGCGGTTAAGGCATTATCTGCCGTTCAAATAATCTTTATTTATTGCAATAAGCTTTTTGATATAGCTTTCGGACGGACCGCCTGCGACCGTTCTGGAATTTACACAAGTTTCAAGCTTTATAGCATTGTAAATATCTTCCGTAAATATGTCGCTTTCCGCTTTAAACTCGTCAAGTGTCAGCTCGTCAAGCGATTTTGAATGATCTATGCAATAAAGCACAAGTCTGCCGACTATCGCATGAGCGTCGCGGAAAGGCACGCCATGTTTAACAAGCCAGTCCGCAGCGTCGGTGGCGTTCATAAAACCGCCCTTTGCGGCACGGTACATATTGTCCTTGTTTACGGTCATTGTACCTATCATACGGGTGAACACGGGCAGACACATTTTAAGGGTATCAACAGCATCAAAAACGCCCTCTTTATCCTCCTGCATATCTTTGTTGTATGCAAGAGGTATACCCTTCATTGTGGTGAGCATACTCATCAAATGACCGTATACACGCCCTGTTTTGCCGCGTATAAGCTCCGCCATATCGGGATTTTTTTTCTGCGGCATTATAGAAGAACCCGTAGAGTAGGCGTCGTCCATTTCCACAAATTTATACTGCTGCGAGTTCCATATTATTATTTCTTCGCAGAAACGGCTAAGATGCATCATAATTATGGAAAGTACGCTTAAAAGCTCTATAACAAAATCCCTGTCGCTTACGCCGTCCATGCTGTTTAGAGTAACGGAATCAAACCCAAGCTCCCGACATACAAAATCACGGTCAAGCGGATAAGTTGTGGTAGCAAGGGCGCCGCTGCCAAGCGGCATGACGTTTGTGCGCTTGTATGCATCGTCAAGGCGCTCGTTATCGCGTTTGAACATTTCGGTATAAGCAAGCAGATGATGCGCAAATGTGACCGGCTGAGCATTTTGCAAATGTGTGTAGCCCGGCATTATGGTCCGTATATTTTTTTCTGCCATTGAAACAAGTGTTTCTATAAGCTCCGTAAGCAATTTTTGGATATTTTTTATTTCGTCTTTGAGATACATCCTTATGTCGAGCGCGACCTGGTCGTTACGGCTCCTGCCCGTATGCAGACGCTTGCCGACATCGCCGATCCGACTTATAAGAATTGTTTCTATATTCATGTGAATATCTTCCGCCTGTTCGTCAAAGGTGACTTTGCCGTTTTCTATATCCGAAAGTATCTCAAGCAGTGTTTTTTGTATAAGCTCGCTGTCCTGTTGAGAGATTATGCCCTGTTTTCCGAGCATTTTGGAGTGAGCGACACTGCCCAGTATATCCTGACGGTACATTCGGCTGTCAAAGCTTATCGAGCTGTGAAAATGATCCGTAAAACTGTCTGTGGATCCGGTAAATCTTCCGCCCCAAAGTTTCATAATTTTTTACCTCTGTTATTTATTTTCGTTTTTTGCTTTCATCATTGCGCGGACTTTCAAAGGCAGACCGAACAGGTTGATAAAACCAACGGCATCTTTGTGGCTGTAAAGCTCGCCCGTGGTAAAGCTCGCTATATCGGCATCGTAAAGGCTGTATGGTGACGACGAGCCTGCCGAAATGATATTGCCCTTATAGAGTTTGAGCCTTACTTTACCCGTAACGACTTCCTGTATGGAGTTGTTGAAGGCATCAAGCGCTTCCCTGAGCGGTGTATACCATTCGCCGCTGTATAACAATTCGGCATATTTTGTTGCGATAGTTTCGCGGAACTGCTGTGTCTGTTTGTCCAAGCATAAATATTCAAGCTCTCTGTGAGCATACATAAGTATCGTACCGCCGGGTGTTTCGTAAACGCCGCGCGATTTCATACCTACAACACGGTTTTCGACAATATCGGCTATACCGATACCGTTTGCGCCGCCTACTTCGTTGAGCTTTGTCATAAGCTCTATCGGAGAGAGTTTTTTACCGTCAATGGCAACGGGGATACCTTTTTCAAATTCGATCTCGATATAAGTATCTTTGTCGGGCGCTTTTTCGGGTGTAACGGAAAGCTGTAAAAGATGATCGAAATTCGGCTCGTTCACAGGGTCTTCAAGCTCAAGACCTTCGTGGCTTATATGCCATAAGTTGCGGTCACGGCTGTAACTGTCGTCCTTTTTCATGGGTACGGGTATGCCGCGTTCTTCAAGATAAGCAATCTCGTCCTCTCTTGACTGCATTTTCCATTCGTCCATTTTCCATGGTGCAATTATCTTTATATCGGGTGCAAGAGCCTTTACCGTAAGCTCAAAACGAACCTGATCGTTACCCTTGCCCGTAGCGCCGTGGCAGATAGCAAAAGCGCCTTCCTTGCGCGCTATCTCAACAAGTCTTTTGGCGATAATGGGTCTTGCCATTGATGTGCCAAGGAGATATTTGCCCTCGTAAACTGCGTTGGATTTAACTGTCGGATAAATGACATCGGTAATAAATTCTTCCGTAAGGTCTTCGATATAAAGCTTGCTTGCGCCTGTTGAAAGCGCGCGTTCTTCAAGTCCGTCGGTTTCACTGCCCTGTCCGACATCGGCGCAGACCGCTATGACCTCGGCATCGTCATAAAGTTCTTTCAACCACGGGATTATAACGGTCGTATCAAGACCGCCGGAATAAGCCAAAACGATTTTTCTACTCATTTTAAAACCTCCATTTTCGGGAACCGCAACGGTTCGTTATATATTTGTTTTGATTATAACACATCATACGTTGTGTATTCAAGTACAAAATGACAATTTTTGAAAGAAATTAAAAATAGTTCTTGCATAAAATTCTTTTTTGATGTATAATTATTCAACAACGGAGCATATATCCGTAAAAGCATAGAATAAGTTTGTATTTTATAAATAAACGGAGGAATTTAATATGATAAAAGTTGGTATAATCGGCGCAACGGGTTATGCGGGCAGCGAGTTGGTACGCATTATAACTCAGCATCCAAAGGCTGAGATACATACGCTTACATCGCAGTCATACAGCGGGAAAGGCTATGCGGAGGTATACGAGAGTTACAGACACATACCCGATTATATATGCGAAGAAGAAGATATAGAAAAAATGTCGGAAGAATGTGACGTCACCTTTCTTGCGTTACCCCACGGTGTGGCAAGCAAAAAAGTCAGCGAAGATATACTTTCCAAAACCAAAATAATCGACCTTGGGGCTGATTTTCGTTTGCAGGATATTGATGTGTACGAAAAATGGTATACAACGCATTATGCAAAAGATATACTGCCCGAAGCAGTTTACGGATTGTGCGAGATAAACCGCGAAAGGATAAGAGGCAGACGTATAGTCGCTAACCCGGGCTGTTATACCACTTGCAGCATACTTTCGCTGTATCCGCTTTTTAAGGAAAAAATGATAGATACGGATTCGGTCATAATAGATGCAAAGTCGGGCGCAACGGGTGCAGGCAGGGGTCTTTCACTCCCGAATCATTACTGCGAGCTGAACGAGTCCGTCAAGGCATATAAAATAGCGTGTCACCGCCATACACCCGAGATAGAGGAACAGCTTTCCTATGCGGCGGGCGAACCTGTCGTTCTTAATTTTACGCCGCATCT
>CANRCU010000132.1 GCA_947629215.1 uncultured Clostridia bacterium | reverse complement strand
AACGGGCGGTTTAAAAGGCGTCGGGGCTTTGTATATAAAAAAGGGCGTCAGGGTCGAACCGCTGCATTTCGGCGGCGGGCAGGAAAAGGGGCAGCGTCCCGGTACGGAAAATCTTATCGGTATAATCGGGTTTGGGCTTGCAGCAGAGCTTACATGCAAGGGGCTTAAAGAAAAAGCCGAAAATATCGCGCTTGTTAAAAACGAGTTGCTTAAAATAACGGAAAAGCTGCCCGATGTGTATGTAAACGGGGGTTTTGACAGCCCGTATATTCTGAATATGTCGTTCGGCGGCGTCAGGGGTGAAGTTTTGCTGCATGCTCTTGAGAGCGAGGGAATATATGTTGCTACGGGTTCGGCGTGTTCGTCAAAACTTAAAAACAAGAAAAAAATAGTTGATTTGCTTGTTGAGAACCGCGGCGAAAGCGCTGTAAGGTTTAGTTTTAATGCCGACAATACGGTCGATGAAGCACGGGAAACCGTTGAAGTATTGCTGAAAACAGTGCCTTTGTTAAGAAGATATAAACCGAGGTAGGGGAGTATTTGTGAAACTTTTGTGTTCGGCAGGAGTACAAACTCAAGCCGAACACAAAGGCTTTGTTAGAAGCCGTCGAATATAAAATGCTTTGCGCCTCTATATTTATTATAAGTTTATCCCGATGGACATTTTCTTTGGATATAATAGGTTTGCCCTATGTATTTTTCGGCAATGACATTGTAGAATGTCAAGTACGTACAGTGTTAAAAAGTATACATTATGACGGTTTTAATCCTCCGACAGCATTTTATCCCATTCGACTTTCATTCTGCGGTAGGTACTTTCGCTTACGCCCATAAGGGTCACAGCGTCTTTGGTTTTTAGTTCGCCGTTTTTTACTCTTTTATATATATGGATAAAATCCTTTGGTTCGTAAATTTTTCTTCTGCCGAATTTTACGCCCCTTGCCATGGCGGCGGATATTCCCTCGGCTTGGCGTTGGCGGATATTAGCTCTTTCCGTTTCGGACACGAAAGAAAGCACCTGCAAAACAAGGTCTGCGACGAAAGTACCCATAAGGTCTTTATTTTTTGCCGTATCAAGCAGGGGCATATCCAAAACGGCAATATCCGCTTTTTTGACCTGTGTTATTATACGCCATTGTTCTATTATCTCTTTATAATTTCTGCCAAGCCTGTCAATGCTTTTTACAACGATAATATCGTCTTTTTTGATTTTTCGTATGAGTTTTTTGTATTTTGCCCTTTCAAAGTCCTTACCGCTTTGTTTGTCTATAAACAAATTTTTGTCCGAAACTCCGTATTCTCTGAGCGCTATAAGCTGGCGCTCCTCGTTTTGTTCCTTGGTGGAAACTCTTGCATAGCCGTAAATCATAGTTATTTCCTTTCGTTGGTCTTACTCGGTCGATAAAAAAAGCCCTATGAGCTGTTGTATATAGCTCATAAGGCTTTTTGGCTGTATTTTGTCTTTACGGAAGGGAGTTTCAGAGATATTCGTATTTTTTTATACCCGACAGACCTATTGCGGTGGGTCCGGTGTGGGTGCCGATGGTCGCACCGACGACCATAGAGTCGAAGTTGGGTTCAAGCCCCGTAGTTTTTTCAAGTGTGAGCCTCATTTCCTCCCAAGCGTCTTTGCCGGAGCATGACACGGTTATTATAAGGTATTTTTCGGGTTCGCCGCCGATGAACTTTTCAAATTCTCTGCAAATGGTGTCAAGCGCTTTTTTGCGTCCCCTGACCTTGGTCACGGGCATTACCTCGGCATCTTCCAAAGAAAGTATGGGCTTTATGTTGAGTATCGTACCGAGGAGAGCGGCGGCTCTGCCTATCCTGCCGCCTTTTTGAAGATGTTCAAGGCTGTCCACGGTGAATATTATAGCCGAATTTTTCGCAAGCTCCGGCACTTTGGACAGCACCGTTTCGGGAGCAATGCCGTTTTCGAGCATTCTGGCGCATTCGCAGATAACAAGCGCCTGACCGCAGGTGGCTTGCAAAGAATCCACGGCGTATATCTTTCTGTCGGGAAAATCTTCTTTTAATATTTCAGCCGCGTTGGCTGCGCTCTGGACGCTTCCGCTGAGTTTCTGCGAAAGGCAAAAGCAGATTATATCTTTGCCCGCCTCCAATTCGGGGCGAAAAGCCGAAATATAATCGTCTATAGACGGCAGAGAGGTCTTGGACATTTTGCCCGTTTCAAAAAATTCAAACAATTCTTTTTGGGTTATCTCTTTGCCCTCTTTTAAATAATCCCTGCCGTTAAGGGATACATAATAGGGTATGACCGTTATATCGTGCAGTTCGAGCAGCCTTTTCGGCATATCTGCGGCGCTGTCGGTAAATATTTTGTATTTTGCCATGACTTGACCTCCTCTTTCTGATAATCATAACAAAATTAAAGGTCAAGGTCAAGTGTATTTGACATTTGGTCTGTATTGTGGTAAACTTTGATATATGGGGGGAACATGAAATGCAAATAAAAGAATCAGCCGAAAATTATCTTGAAGCTATACTTATGCTCAAGGAAAAAAAAGGCACTGTACGCAGTATAGATATAGCCAACGAGCTCTCTTTCACAAAGGCAAGCGTTTCGGTCGCAATGAAGGGCTTCAGACAAGAGGGCTATGTCGTTGTGGATAACGACGGCGGTATATATCTTACCGAAAAAGGCATGGCGATAGCCGAAAAAATATACGAACGCCACAAACTGATAGCAAAGGCGCTTATGGCGCTTGGCGTGGGCGAAAAAACCGCCTATGACGACAGCTGCAAAATAGAACACGATATAAGCGAGGAAAGTTTTGAAAAACTTAAAGCCTACCTTGCGGAAAAAGGTATAAAATAAATGAAAAGGGGGCTGTTGAAAACAACGCCCCTTTTTGCGTTACAGCCCCGCAGCTTTTTTTCCCAACTCCGTGCATATGGACAATATGTCGTCATCCGGTGTTTCGTTTGCGATAATACCCTCGTTTTCAACTAACTTTGCACCTGCCGCTTTTACACGTTCTGCCCAATTTCGCATCCATTCGCCGTCGCCCCAACCGTATGAGCCGAAGAGTGCAATATTTTTTTCCGAAAGCTGTGGTTCAAGCTCGGTAAAGAACGGTTCAAATTCGCTTTCCTCCAAGACCTCAGAACCCATAGCGGGACAGCCCAATATCAAGGTGTCATATTTCGCCGCTTCATCTGCGGTTATTTCCGAAACACCGAAAAGCCGAGTTTCGCTGTTGACCTCTTTTGCGCCGTCAAGCACAGCTGCCGCCATGGCTTCGGTATTGCCTGTACCGCTCCAATAAATAATTGCTGTTTTACTCATAAGTAAAAACCTCCTTTAAAATATATTAACATATTATCAAAAGACAATATTGTTTCATGTTCGGTATAATAAGTTTAATTTGCCTCCGAAAAATATTTTTTTAAGGCGTCGTTTAAGGCATAGGCGCTTGAAGATGTACAATGCAGTATGCACGCACCTGCTCTTTTGGCTTGGACAGAGGCTACATTAAGCATTTTATGCGCGACCGTGCTTGTAAACACTACAATGACATCGGGACTGCCTATTTGATCTTTAAAGTTTGCGGGACAGTGTGTAAACACTTTACATTTGCAACCATGCTTTTTGCATATTTCTTTATATTGACAATGCATCCTGTCATGTCCGCCGATAATTACAATACTCATTGTTCAGCTCTCCTTATCTGTGTACCGTGCAAAATAATTCTTTAAGAGTTTTACCCTCATTTATACGTTTCACTACCGCCTTACGGCAGGCTGTATATCTGCAAAACAGTTTTTTCGCATTATCCGCGTCGGCATATACTTTCCATTCGCCTGTAAGCAGGCAATCTTTGTCACGGTGATCGATAAACCCGTATATATCGTGTATCGGATAACCCAAAAACGCGCCTATCTCATGCGGAAATTTGCCCTTATCCGCATACCCCGAAGCAATGCGTCTTTTTAAAAACTCAAGGTATTTTTGCAAAGAAAACCGTTCGGGATAATCATATTTTCTAAGCAGCTCTCTTATAGGCGGAGTATTCAGATATTTGAAAAGATATTTGCGTCGATAAAGCATCATTAAAATTCTTTCCGGACATTCATATAAGATCTCTATATAAATATCTTTTTCGTTCAAAATGCTATTGAGTTCTTCGATCTCCGACAGGATGTAAGGATCCGTCGATTCGGTATATGCGGCAATATTTGCGGGTTTTATACCCGCTAATGCCGGCGCGCAGTAATATGCCAAAAAAACTTCGATACTCATATTATCGACCCCCGTAATATTTAAGTTAGCCTTGCCTAACCAAAGTACAAAATATATAGTTAGCCTAAACTAACCATATATAGCATATCACAACTCAACGGATATGTCAAGCATGATCTTACATTTTTGGAAAAAAATTTATTATTGTGGTTGACAATACGCTCATGGCGTGCTATAATATGTATCTGTAAAGAAGAAGCTCTACTTCTCACCTTACGGCAGACGGCTTTAAGGTCAGTCATTTTCATAAGACCCGCATGGGGTGTATGTGTCAATGAATTTCGGAGCAGGCTTTACGCACTGCTTTTTTTTGCAGTCAATGTTAAAAATAAAATTTTAGGAGGTGTCTGCTATTACTGATTTAATGATAAACGAGCAGATAAGGGATAAAGAGATCCGTTTGATCAGCAACGACGGCGAACAGTTGGGCATAATGTCGGCAAGAGAGGCTCAAAAGCTGGCAGATGAAAAAAATATGGACTTGGTCAAAATATCACCGCAGGCAAAGCCGCCTGTGTGCAAGATAATGGATTACAGCAAATACAAGTTCGATCAGGCAAAGCGTGAAAAAGAAGCGCGCAAAAGACAAAAGACCATTGCTGTCAAGGAGCTGAGGTTATCTCCTAACATTGACAAACACGATATTCAGGTCAAAGTCAAGAATGCTTTAAAGTTCCTTAAAGATGGCAACAAAGTCAAGGTCAGCATTCGATTCAGAGGTAGAGAGCTTGGACGCACGGATGTGGCTATAGGCATGATGGACGATTTTGCAAAACAGGTCGAGGAATACGGCATCGTCGAAAAGCCCCCCAAAATGGAGGCTAAGACCATGGCTATGTTCTTGGCGCCCAAAGCATGAGTTATATTTCAGTTTTATTAAGGAGGATTTTACAATGTCTAAATTAAAGACAAGAAAAGCTGTTGCCAAAAGAATTTCCGTAACGGGTTCGGGCAAGCTTAAAAAGACAAAGGCAAATAAGCAGCATATTCTTACAAAAAAGAATACCAAAAGATTAAGAGATCTGCGTAAGTCTGACTTGGTGGATAAGACAAATGTTAAGCAGATGAAACGTTGTTTACCGTATATCTAAGGAGGACTTGAAAAATGGCAAGAGTTAAAGGCGCATTGAACGCGCGTAAAAGGCATAAGAAAGTTTTGAAAATGGCCAAGGGTTATTTTGGCGCAAGAAGCAAGCAATACAGAGTGGCAAAACAGTCTGTTATGAAGGCAATGGCTCACAGCTTTGCAGGCAGAAAGCAGACAAAGCGCGCTTACAGAAGGCTTTGGATAGTTCGTATAAATGCTGCCGCAAGGCTTAACGGTCTGTCATACAGCAAGTTTATGAACGGTCTTAAAAATGCGGGCGTTAATTTAAACAGAAAAATGCTTGCGGATTTGGCTGTATCCGATGCGGCAGCTTTCACAAAGTTGGTAGATACCGCAAAGGCAGCTCTTTGATAAAAGAAATAACAAAAAACGGCTAAGGTTGTTCCTTGCCGTTTTTTTTGATGTATTATTCCGAAAACATTGGTGTGGACAAATATCTGTCGCCCGAATCGGGGAGCAGAGCAACTATTGTTTTGCCCTTATTTTCGGGGCGTTTTGCTATTTCGGCAGCCGCATAAAGCGCAGCGCCCGAAGAGATACCGACCAACAGTCCCTCGGTCACGGCAAATTTTTTGCCTTGAGCAAAGGCATCTTTATCGGATACTTTAAATACCTCGTCATAAATGCCGGTGTCAAGCGTTTCGGGTACAAAGCCTGCGCCGATACCCTGTATACCGTGTTTTCCCGATTTTCCCTCGGAAAGCACGGGGCTTGTTTCGGGTTCGACCGCAATGATCTTGACGTTGGGATTTTTTTCCTTCAGATACTCACCGACGCCCGTTACGGTACCGCCCGTACCGACGCCCGCAACAAAAATATCGACTTTTCCGTCTGTATCTTTCCAAATTTCGGGACCCGTTGTTGCTTTATGCGCGGCGGGGTTTGCGGGGTTAACGAACTGACCGAGTATCACGGAGCCTTCGATTTGTTTATTCAGCTCGTCTGCCTTTGCAATAGCGCCTTTCATACCGAGCGCGCCTTCGGTGAGTACAAGCTCTGCGCCGTAAGCCCTGAGCAGATTACGTCTTTCGATACTCATTGTTTCGGGCAGTGTAAGTATTGCCTTATAGCCTTTTGCGGCGGCAACGGCTGCCAAACCTATGCCCGTGTTGCCCGATGTGGGTTCGATAATGGTCGCGCCGGGTCTTAAGATACCTTTCTTTTCGGCGTCCTCTATCATTGCAAGGGCTATTCTGTCTTTAACGCTGCCTGCGGGATTGAAATATTCCAGTTTGGCAAGCAATACGGCGTCTGTGACACCGACGCTGTTTGCGTAGTTGGATATTTCGGAAATAGGTGTATTGCCGATAAGGTCTGCAAAGCCTTTTTTAATGT
>CANRCU010000131.1 GCA_947629215.1 uncultured Clostridia bacterium | reverse complement strand
CTATGAGAATACGCGGTATAAAGCATATTATAAGGCTTTTCCAGTTACCGAAAGTAACAAAGGGCGAAAACAAAAAACTTGTGACCCCGGGAGTCATAGTTGCCCTTACAAAACTTATCAAGCCAAATAAAAAGCCCGTTACAGCGCCTTTTTTATACCCCAGCACAACACCCGCAATAATAACTGGTATATGCATGGTCGTTGCATTGATCGCAGGTGTTATCGGAATAAATCCCAGCGGCGTTAACGATAAAATAATTATTATCGCCGCAAACAGTGAAATTTCCACCATGTCAGTAACTCTTACCGCATTTTTGTTGTTCATATTAAATTTTCCTCCTTGCTGCCGTTCCGTATAGGATACAGCGCTTAATTTTTCCCGATAATTATATCACAAAAATATTTGCCGCGCAACTGTTTTTTACAGCCATAAGCAACATTCACATCCTGCTCACACTCCCGCACGTATCTTTTCGTCAAGCTCTGTCAGATAGACCCAACGTTCCGTCTTTTCAAGAAGCAGTTCTTCGGTCCTTTCTTTTTCTTCGGATAATTCCTGCAATTTTGTATAGTTTGCAGCCGCTTTTTCCATTTCTTTATCTATTTCGGCTATCCTCTCTTCAAGCCTTGCTATATCGTTGTCTATTGTGGCAAATTCCTTTTGTTCGTTATAGGTCATCCTTGGTTTTCTCTGACCCTTATCCCATGTTTTCGGCTGTTTTTTATCTTTTCTGACCGTTTCTTCCTCTGCCCTGTTCAGTGAATAATCGGTATAATTACCCTCGTATTGACGTATAGTTCCGTTCTCGAACGCAAATATCCTGTCGACACATTTATCCAAAAAATACCTATCGTGTGAAACTATCACAACAGCGCCCCCGAATCCCGCAATATGGTCTTCAAGTATCGTAAGTGTTTCTATATCCAGATCGTTGGTAGGTTCGTCCATAAAAAGGATATTCGGCGCAGACATCAGTACTTTTAAGAGATAAAGCCTGCGTTTTTCTCCGCCGGAAAGTTTGGCTATCGGCGAATATTGCAGCTCACCGCCGAACAGAAACCTCTCCATCAGCTGTGATGCCGATATTCTGCCGTTTCCCGTCTGTATATATTCGGCCACATCGCGGATATAGTCTATTGCGCGAACAGACAGGTCTTTTTCAACATCATTATTCTCCTGAGCAAAAAAGCCAACTTTAACGGTTTCGCCTATATCCACACTTCCGCTGTCGGGGCTGAGTTTACCACCGAGCATATCTATTAATGTAGTTTTTCCGCAGCCGTTATCTCCGACAATGCCTATTCTGTCGTTTTTGTTTATGATGTAAGAGAAATTATCGACTACCGTTTTGTGGTCATATGTTTTTGATATTCCGTCGGCAATTATTGTTTTGCCGCCAAGTCTTGAGGACATTCCGTCAAATTTTATGCTTTGTCTTGCCTGTGGTGTTTCAATAGCGGATATTTCCTCAAAGCGCTCTATCCTTGCCTTTTGCTTTGTGGTCCTTGCTCTTGCGCCGCGTCTTATCCACTCCAGCTCGGTTCTGAGATAACTTTTGCGCTTTCGTTCGGACGCCTCTTCAAGTTCTTCCCTCTCCGCCTTTTTTTCAAGAAACAGACTGTAATTTCCGTCATATGTATACATTTTTCCCTTGTCCAGCTCTATTATCCTGTTCACTGCCCTGTCAAGGAAATATCTGTCGTGGGTAACTATAATAAGCGCCTTTGTTGTCGTTTTCAGCATACTTTCGAGCCATTCCACCGTTTTATTGTCAAGATGGTTCGTCGGTTCATCAAGTATCAGCAGGTCTACCTTTGATATAAGCGCGGCTGCAAGCGCAACACGTTTTTTGCCGCCGCCCGAAAGTTCCGCTATCGGTTTATAAATATCCGAGATTCCTATTTTTGTAAGTATTGCTCTGACATTGCTGTCCTCCTCGGGGGATGAGGGATCGCATATCCTGTCCATATAGTCTATAACGACCTCGTTTTCATAAAAAACGGGGGTCTGCGGAAGATAAGAGACCCGCAGATCCCTCATTCTGACTACCTTGCCGCTGTCACTTTCCTCAACACCGGCAATTATTTTCAAAAGTGTGGATTTTCCCGTACCGTTTATTCCTATAATACCTATCTTATCGGCGCTGTCAACACCGAATGAAATATTTCTCAACACCTCTTTTTCACCAAATGATTTTGAAATATTTTCTGCCGTCATTATATTCATTTTTCATTCTCCCGTTATATATGAGTTCAGTTCCTTTTCTTTACAACCGCTATACACATAACAAATACCTCAGTCGCGCCCGATTTCATAAGCATTTTGCTGCATTCATTGACCGTTGAACCCGTTGTAAATATATCGTCTACAAGAAGTATACTTTTACCGATGACCTTATTGGCATCTTTTACCGCAAAGGCATTTTTGATGTTTTTCTTTCGTTCCTCCTGTGATATATCATGCTGATTTTTGGTCACTTTCACCTTTTCAAGCAACTCGTCATAAACACCCATGCCGGACTTTGCAAGACCTTTTGCGAGTATGGCGCTCTGGTTATAGCCTCTTTTTTCAATTTGGACTTATGCAGCGGAACGGGCGTGACCGTATCCGCACATTCAAAACCGCTGAGTTTTGCAAACTCCGTCAGCCTTTCGACAAAAAAATCCATGTAATGCTTATAACCCCTGAATTTAATATCATGTATTATATTTCTTATATCTCCTTCATACAGATAAGCACAATATGCCTTTTTGAAATAATTTTTCCTTTCCCGGCAGTCGGCACATATATTCCCGGATATTATGGGTACACCGCATATATCACAGGTCAAGCCGTCTATCTGCTTGAGCTTCCGGCTGCACTCGGGGCAAAGCCATTTGTCCGTTCCAAACTCGATAACGTCATGACAGACTATACACTTATTTGTAAGTATCAATTCTGCGGCAATATCCGCAGCCTTATTTATCAATTCCGTAAATTTCATCATTGGGTATAGCCTCAAAAAACATTTTTTCTTTGGTGATAGGATGCACAAAACTCAGGCTGTGGCTGAACAGCGCAGGCGTACACCCTCGTTTATGCTTATATTCGGGATTATATTTTGTATCGCCCACTATAGGCGTACCGTTAGCAAGCATCTGCGCCCTTATCTGGTGATGCCTGCCTGTTATCAGCTTAACATCAAGCAGCGCCGTATTTTCGTCCTGCCTTATACGCCGATATTCAAGCGCCGCATATTTCCCCATGCCTTTGTTGACAACTTTTGTAATATTTTGCCTTTTATTATGCATGAGATAATTTTCAAGTCTGCCGCTTTCCCCTATCTTGCCGTTAACAACGGTGAGATAGTGCTTTTCTATGCTGCTCTCATTCAGCGCGGCAGCCGTCTGCCTGTCCTTAGCCAATAACACAAGCCCTCCGACAGGCTGATCCAGACGGTTTATTATAAAGACCTCACAGCCCGCATGATTCCCGAAAAGCTCCACCAGATCGCTGCCGCCGCTGTTTTGTGATGCCATACCCACAGGTTTATTGAGTACAGCTAAAAATTCATCTTCGTAAACGATATTAAGCTCCATAAATCATTCTTCACTCTTATCATAATATGATTTCAACTTTTTGCTGACAAGGTAATTTACGCTGCCCCTCGGAAAATTGCCGTTTGCATTTTTTTCTCCTGCTTTTTTGCCCATTAACAGTTCTATTCCTTCGTTTATGTGTTCTATTGCATAAATACCGAATATTCCGTCTTTCACGGCTTGTATGACCTCATCTTTCAGCACAAGATCCCTGATATTCTGTTTAGGGATAATGACAGCATTATTTTTGAAGCCCCTGCTTTTGCATATTTCAAAAAAACCCTCTATCTTTTCCGTAGCACCGCCTATGGGCTGAATAACGCCTTTTTGATTGACGCTGCCCGTGACCGCAAACCGCTGATCTATAGGCACTCCCGAAAGTGACGAAATTATTGAGTACAATTCGGTGCTTGAAGCGCTGTCGCCGTCAACGCCGTTGTAACTTTGCTCAAAGCAGATACGGCAGCTTAAACTCAGCGGAAAATCCTGAGCAAAGGTCTCGCCGAGATAGCCTGTTATGACCTGAACACCCTTGTCGTGTATATTTCCGCTCATTTCAGCCTCTTTTTCTATATTGACAACACCTGCTTTGCCAAGATATGTGCTTGCGGTTATTTTTGTAGGCAAACCAAAAGAAAAGCCGTTTGTTTCCATAACGCAAAGACCGTTTATCTCGCCTATACGTTTGCCTTCGGTCGCGATCATTATATCACCGTCAAGTATCATTGAAAGATATTTTTTATGATATATATTTTTACGGTTTTCTTTCATTGCAATAGTATGTTTTATTATTTCACCGTTTATCTTGCTGCCCGAATATGCCTTTGCCTCGACAAGCAGATCGTTTATCTTGCTCAGCAGCACCGTCAGTTTATCCTGCCTTTGTGCAAGCCTCTGAGAATACTCAAACACAGCCAATATACCCGATGTGTCTATTTCAACGCCGTTATCTTTCGCAAACTTGATTATAAATTCTTTCATAGCCGCTATATTTTCTGCGGTACTGTCCATTTCATAATCAAATATTGCGCATATTTTAAACAGCTTTGCAAACTCGTTATCGTATTCGTTCAGCAGTTCCATATAATAATTTGTGCCTATAAGAACAACTTTGAGATCCACCTTGGCAGGCTGTGGGCGTATAGCCGTTACCGCAAGACCGCCAAGCTGGTATTCGCGTATCGGTTCTATACTTATTTCGCCTGTTTTAAGTATACGCCTTAAAATATCCCACGCATAAGGATTTGACAGCAGGTCCGTCACCTGCAAAATAAGGTAACCGCCGTTTGCTCTGTGTATAAGACCGCTTTTTATTTTTGTAAAATCCGTATAGAAATTGCCGTTTTCGGTATCAAATTCAAGCTCACCCACAAGATTTGTGTAAGTCGGATTATAACTTACAACAACAGGCGCATGTTCCGTTTCGCTGTTGTCTGTCAAAAGATTGACTTTATATTTTATAAAAACATCTTCGGGCGCTTTTTTGACTGCCCAAGGCATCATAATATTCAGTGATTCATCATCCGGCGCATCACTCTGCCCGGTAAAATCATGTATGTTTTCGATAATATCTTCCTTTACATTAAGCAGGTATCTGCTGACCGTCTTATCATCGACATATTTTTCTTGTATGGACGACATAAAACGACCCACGGTCAGCATTGCAAGATTAAAATCCAGAGTTTCGGTCTCGGCTTTTGCCTCTTTGTCGATAGAACGCAGCAAACGCATAGTATCTGCTGCCATATATTGAACATCTCCGGATTCTTCTACAATTTTTTCCTTTTCTTCGTCGTCAAGCTCCTCGTATTCCTCCTCGGATATTGCTTTTCCGTTGACTATGGGCAGAAAATATACCCCGGAGCTGCTGAATTTTATACTGAAACCTTCTTCTTTGGCAGACTGAGTAAGCGATTTTATCGCATCGTCACGTTTCCCCTGATATTTTTTCATTATATATGAATTTTGCCGGTCGTATTCGTCGTCGGAAAAGACCTTCGGTATCTCTACAGAAAGAAGCTGCATTATTTC
Source organism: uncultured Clostridia bacterium (assembly GCA_947629215.1). Lineage (GTDB taxonomy): Bacteria > Bacillota > Clostridia > Lachnospirales > CAG-274 > RGIG4310. The sequence goes on along the minus strand of CANRCU010000131.1, from coordinate 1,100 downwards.
ATCCATATCTTCTTTAAATTCCCTGCCTTTGCCGGCTTCAAATTCAAGCAGCAGCGGCTCTTTGGGTTCGTCAAAATTATAGACATATGCCAAATCGTTCGGCGCCGGCTCTTTTTTTGCCTGCATTTCCGCATAATAACGCGCAAAGCTGGTCTTTCCGCTGCCCGGAATGCCGCTGACATATATATTATAGCCTTTATGCTTGACCGACAGACCGAATTTCAGCGCATCTGCGCCTTTTGCCTGACCGATTATACTTTCGATACCTTTGTATTCCGACGATATATCCTTTTCGGTAAATATTCTCTTGAGTTGTGTGTGATCAAGTTTTTGGATCATAATATCCCCTCTTTCCGAATAAAATTTTAATTATAATTGTTTTTCGCATTATAACTATTCTATGCATTCAACAGGAATTAAATAATGCCACATGATATAAGCATCTTCCTTATTGTTTTCATAATATTCTTTTCGTCTGCCCGTTACCACAAAACCGTTTTTTTGGTAAAGATTTTTTGCAGTTTCGTTGCCGACCCTTACTTCAAGCGTAACGCCGAGCATATCCTTCTCTTCGGCAGTTTGCAAAAGTCGGCTGACAAGCGCATTGCCGACGCCCCTGTTCCTGTATTTCGGATCGACGGCTATATTTGTTATATGACCTTCCGTAACTACGTGCCACATACCGGCATAGCCGACAACCCTGCCGTTTAAAACAGCAACATAATAATATTTTATCAGGCTGAAAAGCTCCTCTTCAAGCGCTTTCCTCGTCCACGGCATATCAAATGAAGCATGTTCTATGTACATCACTTCGTCAAGGTCTTCATATCTCATCTCTCTTATTTCAATTTTTTCTTCCGTATAACTCATTATGATTTTTCCTTTTTACAGACCCATTTCTCTTTCTGCCTGAGATTTTCTCAAATAAATGATCTCAAATTTATTGCATTCCACCGCTTGTTCCGTTCTTTTCAACGCAAGAGCGCCTATGCAGCCCGCGCGCTGAAAACCTGCGCAAACAGGCGCAAAACTATGTTTGGGATTTGCGGCTTTTATCCTCTCGCCGAATACAGGCACTCCGTCGCCTAAAAAAACAGCGC
>CANRCU010000130.1 GCA_947629215.1 uncultured Clostridia bacterium | reverse complement strand
ATAAAGCAGGCATTGGGCAGCGCTTTCTGCATCTTACACCCATCTCGCCGTATTGCGAGCGATGACCCTCGTCAATCAGCACAAAAATATTGGGGTCGTCCAACGGTCGTCGCATCTGTTTTACGGCGGTTTCAAACTTGTTGATAATCGTCGTAACAACCGCATCACTTTTGCTTTCAAGTAATTCCACGAGCCGTGTTCCCGTCGTGGCATTCTCGACATGGCAGCCGCATTTCTTAAAGGTACCGGTAATTTGCCGGTCGAGGTCTGTGCGGTCGGTTACCAACACTATTTTCGGATTGCGAATCGTCTTGTCCAACACGATGGCTTGCGCCAGCATCACCATCGTCAAAGACTTGCCGCTGCCCTGCGTATGCCATATAACACCTCCCGAGCGGCGGCCCGCCGAGAGCCCGCGCAGACGATCCATCGTTTTGCATACGGCAAAATATTGTTGATAGCGAGCGACCTTTTTGATTCCCGCATCGTAGAGCGTAAACCGATACATTATCTCCATCAACCGCTCGGGGCGACAGACCGAATAGAGAAATTTGTCCTGCTCGGAGGGCGTTATCTCTGCATTGTGCAACTGCTCGAAATGCGACTTTACACAGTTGTACCGCTCGTCGAAGAGTTTTTCGTTCAGATGCCGGCGATTGACGATTTTTTGCAGCGTGTCGGTGTATTGCTGTAACTCCTCCTCCGTGGCGAACTGCTCGCGCCATTTCGACCAGAATTTCTCAGGCGTGGCCGTTGTGGCATAACTTGCATCGTTGCAATTCACGGCAACCGTCAAGGCGGCATACATATACAACTGCCGAATGCCGTCGGCCTTTTGGTTGCGCAGATGCTGCGACACGGCCTGCGCAAGCGAATCTTTAACATCGGGACGCTTGCACTCGATTACGCAGAGCGGAATGCCGTTCACAAATAGGACAATATCGGGACGATAGCTCTCTTTCAGACCATTGCGCATCACGGCAAACTCTTCGGTTACATGGAAAACATTGTTTTCGGGATGCGTCCAGTCGATATATTGCAGCGTAAAACATTTCTTGTTGCCATCGATAATCTGTTCAAGCGTTTTGCCGGCGGTAAGCAGATTGTACACGGTCTGCGAAGCCGTTATATATCCCTCATTCATTGAGACACGGCGCAAAGCCTCGATGCCGTTCTCGATATTCTCCTGCGAGAATACTGCCTTTTGCCCCGAACTGATTTTTATTTGATTGATTTTCGGCAACCGCTCCCGCAAAATCGGTTCCAACAATACGTTTGCCGTATCGCCGCCCCGCAATTCGAGTGCCTCGGCAGGTGTCAGAAAGGTATAACCCAGTTTTTCCAACAGCATCAACGCCGGTATCTGACTTATATGGTCTTCCAAGAAGGAGAGGTACATAAAATTTGCAAAATGTAAAAAATGTATTATATTTGTACTCGTAATTGGGCAATTGCTCAATTTTGGGATTGGGGTGTCCCCGGTCGGAAAAGGGTTGTTTCGGACGACTCTTTTCTTTATTAGGATGCACTTTTAATCCATATAACTTTCCTCGTTCTGTATAAATATTGTTTCTTATAATGTCGAATGATGGATTTATTGCATGTTCATCAAGAATATGTCTCGTAATTGGATATGCTACCAAATCAGCTACTTGCAAACCAATAACATCACCCTTCTTCCAACGCATATCGAAATTCTTGAAATAGGCTTTAATGCGTCGCGCCTGCACCCAATAAGTTCCCCTATCTAAAAGCTGATTATAGCAGTTCAACAATGCAGCATCTTCTCGTTTGCCTCGACGCTCAACAATGGTTGTTAAATTTATAGGATGCTGTTTCAAACTATCAAGATAAAATACCGTTCGTTCCATTATGTACGACAGAGATAAACCATAGACATCATTTAATTTCCCGTATTGTCGTATATATGGCTCTTTTAATATTGCACAGCAGATAACAACATATATTTTTTGACCGAGAATTTCATTAAGGCCTTCATAAAATTGCTGTTTTGTCGTCAAGTCGAATAATATTTCGAATCCGTTTTGACATTTGCGAATATCACGCGAATGCAAAATAATTTTCTTGTCGGCCCAAAATTTATGTTTCAATTCATTCAACTGTTCGGATAGTTGATAAAGTTGCGAATCGGATAATATGATTCCGCATAGTGTGAAAATTGGGAATGACGGGTCGAAACTGGTCAGGTTCTGGTCGCCGCATTCATCTAAAAATAGATAATATTTATTCTCTTCCATATTCATAGTTTCACTCGTTTTTTGCCGGTTAGTAGTTGCTGCATAATTCCGCGCTTCTGTGTGCGGAAGTGCAGCGAGTGTTGCTTTTGCAATCTCTATCTCTTTATCCGCCGTTGTCAATACTTCGGCTATTGCCGTTTGTTCTGTCAATGACGGAATACTAATTTTTATATTCAAAAAGTCAGACGGAGTAACATTTAATAATCCGTGTACTTGACCACCTTCATTGGCAACTTTGGTTAAACCATAGTTAAGACCTCCATATTCGCATATTTGTTCGAAGAAATCAATGTTAGTAGTTGGTTTGACCTTAAAGCAAATATATAGCGTAGTAACAACAGCCCAATCAACCTTTTTCAATCTTTTTATTGTGCCCATAGGATACCCGTTGGAGTAACTTTTATTATAACAAAACTCATTTTCCTTAATAAGATAGTAATTATCAAGGGCAACACTTGCTATTGTCTTGCTAAAAAACTCGTTTTGTGCAATGAATCCTTTTTGAGCGGAAATAGTCATTACATTTTTATTGTAAATGTTGTTTCGACGAGTTAAGCGTTTACAAATATCACCCAGCTTAATTTTTTGCCATGAGGCGGAGAAGCCGGAAAGGCGATGACGACCGGAGAGCAGACGCTGCATCAAGGCACGCTTACGAAATTCAAGCCGGTCAATAAGCCGCCCCTGCAACTCAATCGCCTTATCCCATACGCCCAATATCTCCGCAATCTCCCGCTGTTCTTCAATCGGTGGTACGGTGATTTTTATCTTTTTCAAATCGCCAGTACTTATACTCGCCTGATTGACTGCCGGTTTAGCAATTGTTTGTGCAATATGTTTCGCTTGTGCCGTAAGTAGATAGTAATACAAGTATTCACTAATAACCTTATTATTTGCTCTTAACAACAGTAGGTTCATACCGTGATAAAGTTCTTTATTACCATTGTAATAAGCGACTTTACCAATATGTGAGAGGCTATTTATATGACTATATAAAATATCGCCTTTACACATTTTATAATGCTCGTAACCTTCCAAACTTGAAATATGTCCTACTTTGGAGTAATCTATTGTCCCGTTAGATATGGTTTCTATTCGCGTAACGGGATAGCCTTCGGAATTGGTAACATCATACGTCAAACCGTTTGACAATTTATCTAACACATTGCCAAGTTGCACAACCTCCCACTCCTGCGGAATTACTCCGAGCGCAGTATGTTTATATCCTTGTGGTATCATTTACGCTATAATGTCAGCACCTGCTCAAACTCGTTGTCTTTGCCGGATTCATCGTTCCAGATATACTTAACCTGCAATTTTGGCGTATATCTTCCAATTATAAAAAGATTTAACTCCGTATAATCTTGCGGGTTCATCAATTCATATGGGAAGAGGCCATTATTCATAACAGCAATATCTTCCGTATTTATTCCTTCGATACGAATATTCCGAGCGATTGCTCGTCCGCTATTATAAATTTTCAGTGTTCTCGCACCCTTTTGCCCCTTAATAATATTACCCCTTATTTGCCCCTTTTTGCTATCCTGTTCTGCGGCTTCAAGTTGCCTTAACTGGTATTCGTTAATCTTTGCGTCCTGACGTTTCAATTTACGGTCGTAAAACAAAAACGTAAATCCGGAAAATAGCAATGCCGCAACCGATATTACAAAACTCCACATTTCCATACTATTTGAATTTTATATATTTATTGCCTTTGAAAGCATTCTTAAATATATCTCGAATTTCTTTATCCAAATCAGTCTTAAGCTTTTCGACTTTGGCTTCTTCTGCTTCATTTATCTCTTGCTGATTATATTCAGAGTTCATCGTAACCGCCAAAATACTCTTTACCGCAATTCGTACATTTTATATACGAATTGTCCTCGTTGCTATCAAATTTGTCTGTTACACCGCACACTACACAGCGGAGTTGCACAGTGTCATTATAGTTGTCTTTTATATATTTCATAGCTTCCTGATTGTATTTTAATATCCCAAATCCGTTAAATATTTTTTCATTTTTGCCTGAACCTCGGCAAGTTCGGATTCAAGTTGTGCGAGTTCGGTCTCGACCGCAGCAATATCGATTTCGGCTTCCTCCTCGAAGGTGTCGACATAGCGTGGAATGTTAAGGTTATAATCATTCTCGACAATCTCCTCGGGCGTGGCAACGTATGCATATTTCTTCTCGGCAACACCGGGCTTCAGTGCTCCCGCAACAAAACGCCTGTATGTCGAAACGACATGTTCGATATCGCAATCGCGCAGCCGGTTCTGATTTTTGCCGTTCTCAAACTCGCGCGAGGCGTCAATAAACAGCACGTTGTCGCTCTTCTTTCCCTTGTTGAAAATCAAAATCGCCGCAGGGATGCCTGTCCCGAAAAAGAGGTTTGCCGGCAGGCCGATAACCGCCTCCACCAAATTCTCGTCAACCGTTTGGCGGCGGATGCGACCCTCGCTTGCACCTCGGAACAATACGCCGTGAGGGACAACAACACCCACTTTCCCGCGACCTTCATAGGCGATTTCAATCATGTGGCTGATAAATGCCCAGTTGCCCTTGCTCTTGGGAGGCACACCGCGCCAAAAGCGTTTATAACGATCATTTTCGGCATCGTCAGCCCCCCATTTGTCGAGCGAGAAGGGCGGATTAGCCACCACCGTATCGAACTTCATCAGCGCGTCGCCCTCTTTGAGTTTCGGGTTGCGCAGGGTGTCTCCCCAGCGAATTGTTGCGCTGTCGAAGCCATGCAACAGTATATTCATCATAGCCAACGCCCAAGTACTGCCGTTCAGTTCCTGTCCGTAGAGAGCAAAATCGTTGCTGCCGACTTCGCGACCCGCTTTAATCAACAGAGAGCCCGAGCCACACGTCGGGTCGCAGATACGCGCCCCCGGCTTGCTCTTGGTGAGTTTTGCCAGCAGTGTAGAAACCTCTTTCGGCGTGAAGAACTCCCCGGCCTTTTTACCGGCATCACTCGCAAAGTGCTCGATAAGGAACATATAGGTGTCGCCAATAACATCATTGTTATCAAGATTCGATTCGTCGAACTGCAATCGCTCGTCCGAAAAGTCGATAAGCAACTGACGCAGACGGCTGTTTTTCTCCTTTTCCTCGCCGAGATTGCTGCTGTTGAAACTGATATTGCGGAAAATGCCCGAACCGTCCTCGCTGCGTAATTTGGAGCGGTTGGCAATTTCGAGGTCTGCAAGCGCAATATCAATCAACTCGCCGATATTGTTTTCGTTACGATGTTCGAACAAGTAGTCGAACGTGCTGTTTTCGGGAATAATAAACCGCTCGTGGCGCATAGCACGGTCTGCACGCTTCTCGTCGCCGTCATAACGGGCCATATATTCCGCTTTCTTCGACTTGTGAACATCGCTTACATACTTCAAAAACAGCATCGTGAGGATGTAATCCTTGTACTGATTAGGATCAATCACGCCACGGAAGGTGTCGCACGCCTTCCAAACGACGCTGTTGATGTCTTCCTGTGAAATTTTGTTATTCATTTTCTATCGTTTTTTTTAATTTATATTCAATTAACTGCTGGCGTTTGGCCATTATCCTGCTTTGCAGTTTTTGCGCATCAGCTTGCAATCGCGCAATTTTGGAGATCGTCTGCTGCGTCTCCACGGGCGGGACAGGTATTTCAAGCTCCTCCAAAGTCGCTTTTGAAATCGAGGGAATGTCAGTGCCTTTTGCCTCTGACCGCAGATATTTGAGCGTCGCATCGAGGTTGATATACCAGCAGACATATTCCGGCAGCACCGTACTTTTATCTTTTATACGCAACGTCAAAAAAGACGACGAAGCAACCGCTGGACAATCCAACGCTTGAAAGACGGCGCAAAAATTATTGCTTCCTTTCGCCGCAAAGAGCAAATCGCCTCTATTCAGAAAGAAATTCTGGCGACGGCCTTCGATTTCAACCGAGGGCTTTATGTCTTCGGGTAACACTCTATCAGAGGAGTAATTCCCTACCTGTATATATATTGCATTGGCGACAGTCGTAGTCTGCGCATAAACTCCGACCTGTATATCCGCAATTTCTTTTATTTTTCGTTTCATTTTATCTCTGTATTTCGGCTACAAAGATAAATGTACTTTTTTAAATATCCAAATAAAATATGCAGTAGATACTCTACAAAGTTTAGTCGGGCAAGAGATGATTACCTATAAGGTAATCATTTTTAGAAAAAATTTTTAATGTTGGTTAGTTGTTGAACTAATCATCGAGTCGAACCTTACTTTGCACGTTTCCGCTGTACATGTTCCACTTCACTCCATAAGTCGTAACAAATGTCTGATGCAGAGCTTTTCGAGTCTTTGTAGCAAAACGAAAACTTTCGGCACGGTTGCGCAGATGTTCGTCGTACTGCTTGGTGATTTCAAATTCACCCTGCGAGAATTTTATTTCGCAAAGGTTGATCGTCTGGTCTCGGCGGTCAATCAACAGGTGATTTGACAGCCTTCTCCTTTCCATGCACAAACATCGCTCTGAACCCCCGTTATACCTAACTTCTGTTTGATTTGATGAATATGA
>CANRCU010000129.1 GCA_947629215.1 uncultured Clostridia bacterium | reverse complement strand
CGGCAGTTATAATTGCGGTAATGACTTTCGGGTTGTATTTCTTCTATACTAATGTTATCAATCCGACGGTTGTCGTTCCCGATTTTCTGGAAATGAAGATAGAAGATGCGGAACAATTGGCATCCTCAAGCAAATTGTATCTCACCAAAAACAATGTCAACGATAAGACCAAAGAGGCAGGCATTGTTATGGCGCAGAGCATAGACAAGGGCGTGCGTGTGCCTAAGGATTCACGCATAACGCTTACGGTCAGCCTTGGCAGCGAAACCGTTCCTATGGAAAATGTGCTTGATATGACCGAAGAAGAAGCTATAAATCTGCTTTCTTCAAAAAATATCCATATAGACGATTTTAAATACGAACATAACGACAGAATACCGGTCGGTACTATAATACGCCAGACCCCTGCCGCAGGTACGGAAATAGGCAGCGACGATAAGGTCATATTATATATCAGCCTCGGTTCGAGCGAGGAAGCCATACCCGTCCCCGATGTTGTCGGCAAAGAAACGGAAGAAGCTGAAATGCTGCTTGAAAACTTTACAATAAAGTATATCGAGGCTTACAGTGACAAATACCCGGCAGGACAGATAGCTGTTCAGGGTATACCTGCCGGTACCAAAGTACCGCACGGGTATATTGTGACGCTGACTGTCAGCAAAGGTCCCGATCCTGCATTGAAACTTACGGAGGAAAGCACTACCGAAACGACCACGGCATATACCCCTGCGCCGATAGACCCCGTAAAGAGGGCTGTCAGCATACCCGTTATCCCCGATTTTATAGGCGAACCACCCATGAAGACCATTGTTGTTGACGAGGATACGGGCGAAGAAGTCGAGCGTGACGAGAACGGCAATATACCGAACAATGTACGTACAAGGCTTGAGACCGTTGAGGACGAATCATATCTTGAACAAAATTATCTTGTAAAAGCGGTTGCCGTGGACAGCGACGGTACAAGGATACTCTATGAGAAATATGTTCAGGGAAATGAATTTCCGTTTTCAATAAACGATCAGATAGATAAGCACACGACTTATAAAATATATCTGGATAATGCCGTTATACTTGAACGGGAGGAAAAATATTGACAGAAACCGTAACAGGAAGAATTATCAAAGGCGTGGGCGGCTTATATTATATAGCCGCCTGCGGCTGTGTTTATAAATGCACGGCAAGGGGTATTCTGCGTAAAAAGCGTATCACGCCCACAATAGGTGACAATGTGGAAATATCCGTACAATCGCAGACCGAAAAAAAAGGTACGATAGAAAGTATATTACCGCGACGGAACAGTCTTTTGCGTCCTCGCGTTGCAAACATAGACTGCGCCGTTATAACTTTTGCGGCAAAAAGCCCGAATATAAATTATGATCTGCTTGACCGTTTTCTTGTGCTTGCGGAATTTCAGAAAATAGAAAATATTATTATCTGCATAAATAAAAGCGACCTTGCTGCGGCGGAGGAAGTTGAGAGAATATATTCTTCGGCATATAAGGTCGTACATACATCTGCGGCAGAAAACAGGGGAACGGAGGAATTGAAAGCGTTGCTCTCGGGCAAGGTATCCGTGCTTGCAGGTCCGTCGGGTGTGGGCAAGTCAAGCCTTATAAACCGGCTTATACCCGACAGTGCAAGGCAAACGGGCGAAATAAGCCGCAAGATAGAACGCGGCAGGCATACCACAAGACAGGTCGAGTTGCTTGAAGCAGATGAAAACACTTATATTGTGGATTCGCCGGGGTTTACTTCGCTGAGTTTGGAGTTTATGAGCGAAGATGAATTGGTACACTGTTTCAGAGAGTTTGAACCGTATCTGAACGACTGTCGGTTCGGCGACTGCCGTCATCTTTCCGAACCCGACTGCGGGCTGAAAGCCCATATCGGCAAGGAAATACCCAAAGAAAGATATGAAAGTTATGTCAGACTTTACAATGAGCTGAAAAACGGCAGATAAGCGCTTTTCGGCATTAAAAAGATAGGAGTTTGTTATGTATAAATTGTCCCCCTCTCTTTTGTCATGTGATTTTACAAGGCTTGGAGAAGAAGTGAAAATTTTGGAACAAAACAATGTTCCGTATATCCATATAGATGTTATGGACGGTGTTTTTGTGCCGAATATCTCAATAGGCATACCCGTTATAGAGTGCCTTAGAAAAATAACCGAGCTTACTTTGGACGTACATCTCATGATAACACGTCCCGAACGCTATATAGAGCAATTTGCATCGGCGGGTTCGGATATTATCAATTTTCATTACGAAGCATGTGAAAATTCCGCCGCCGCAATAGACAGGATACATGAGCTTGGCAAAAAAGCGGGTATCACCATAAAGCCAAAAACGGATTGGCGAGAGATAATACCCTATCTTTCAAAAGCCGATCTTGTGCTTGTTATGAGTGTAGAACCCGGCTTTGGCGGTCAGGGTCTTATAAAAGAAACATTGGACAATGTTCGGGGGCTTGCGAAGTATAAAAGAGAAAATCATCTCGATTTTGAGCTGGAGATAGACGGCGGCGTCAAGACCGATAATTTACAGGAGGTCATTGAAGCAGGTGCAGAAGTCATTGTTGCGGGTTCGGCTGTGTTCAGAGGCGATGCTGCGGAAAACATTCAAAAATTTCAAAAGATAATGGAGAATTGCACATGAAAGCGTTGGTAATTGGCAGCGGTGACTTTTACTGTCCGTCCGATATATCGGAACATAAGGTCATTGCCTGTGACGGCGGATTGGATCATTGCAGGCGTTACGGTATAACCCCCGATCATATACTTGGCGATTTTGATTCGGTAAGCCCCGAAACATACGAATATTTCAGCAAATTTGAAAAGACACGCTATCCCGTAAAAAAGGATATGACCGATTTGGAGCTTGGGATAGAGCTTGCGATTAGTCTTGGCGCTGAGGAAATATTGATAACGGGCGCGTTGAGTTCGTCACGTTTTGACCATAGCCTGTGTAATATCGGTCTGCTGAAACGCTGCCTTGAAAAAAATATACCGTCAAAAATAATAAACAAGACAAATACTATAATGCTGACAGATGCCCAAAGAAAGTTGGTTTTGGAAAACGACGGCAGGTATGTTTCCCTTATACCGCTTAGCGAAAGGGTAGGCGGTATTACGCTTGACGGATTTGAATATCCGCTTGAAAATTATACTCTGTGTCAGGGCAGCTCTTTGTGCGTCAGCAACAGGATAATACGGGAAAAAGGTACAATAAAGGTAAAAAGCGGCATACTTATCGTTATTGCTGCAAAAGATGAGGAATAAAATGTTAAATAAAAAACTGTCGGGTATTGCAATGCTGATTTTTGGCGCTGCGGCGTTGGCGGTCTATTGTTTTTTTTGCCCGAATGATAAAACGGAAGGTGTCAAAATTGCGGAGATATTGTTGATAACGCTTGTAACAAGCGTTTTTCTGTTGCTTTTCGAGCCGGAAGGTATAGTCAGAAAACTGCTTTCGGCTGCAACGCTTGCGGTTTCTCCGTTTTATATAGTTTATTTTATTTTTTATGACAGAAGTATAAGACAGACAGGTAATTATTGGCTTGATATTCTTGTTATAGTAATGATTTTGTGCGCGGTTCTTATAATGCTGCGCTGTACGGCGGCAGCCGTTGCTGTGACAACGGTCATATGCGCTGTGTTTGAGGTGCTTAACGAGATATTGCTTGTCTGCCGCAAAGCCGCGATAACGCCTGCGGATATTTTCAGTTTCGGAACTGCGATGGAGGTTTCGGGGCAGTATAAATTTGTTTTTACATACAGAATGGTCATTGCGGTTTTGGCTATGGCTGCGGCTATATTGGTGTCGGTCAGGGTAAATACCTGGTTTGTGGTCAAAAACAGAAGATTTTCGCTTATATTAAATCTGTTGCTGACCGTTTTTCCTATTGCAGTCATAGCTTACGGAGTGGAATATATAAGCAAAACGACTATAAAAGACATAGATACGTTTGATATTTCAGCCTCAAACCGTAAAGCAGGTACGGCAACAACATTTGCAAACGGTATAAAAAATATGATAGTCAAGCCGCCTGTCAATTATTCAAACCGTAAGGCAAAGGAAATTTTGGCGGAATTTCAGCCACAGGAAGAAAGCGGTTTTCAATATCCCGATGTTGTGGTCATAATGAACGAGTCGTTTTCGGATCTTGCGGCTTTCTGCGGTATAGGCGAAACATCGGAATGGCTGCCGGAAATTTCGGCTATTAAAGAAAATATGATAAAGGGTTATGCTCAGGTGTCTATTTTCGGCGGCAATACGGCAAACACCGAATTTGAGTTTTTAACAGGCAATTCGCTGCATTTTCTGCCTTCGGGCTATATACCGTATATGCGGACAATAACAAAAGCTACGCCTACAATTGTCAATGATTTTTACAAACTTGGTTATAAAACGGTGGCTGTACACCCGTATATGCCTCAATGCTGGCGAAGGAGCAGTGTTTATCCGTTTTTCGGTTTTGATGAATTTATAAGCGGCACCGATTTTGACGAGGATCATGATGAGAGCAACTCAAATCGTATGCGTGGCAGTATTGATTTCGGTGATCTCAAATATATCAGAAAATATGTCAGCGACGAAGAAAACTATGACATGGTATTAAAAAAACTTGAGGAGGCTCCGTCCGAAAATAAATTTATTTTTAATGTAACAATGCAGAATCACGGTCCCTATACTTATGACGGTGATGACTTTGAGCCATATCTTGAAAAGTATGATATACATGAGGATGTATACTCAAACCCCGAAGAAACCGAACAATATCTGACATTGATAAGGGAAAGCGACAAGGCGTTTGCGGATTTTATTGCCGAAATAAAAAAACGTGAAAAACCTACGGTCGTGTTGATGTTTGGCGATCATCTGCCCGGACTGAAAGCCGTGAATGAAAGTATTAAACATAAAACGCCGGCAGAAAAACAGGCAAAGTATACCGTTCCGTATTTTATAATTGCAAATTATGATATAGGCTATGAAGAAAGGACCGAAATGGTCGGCATGTCTTATTTATCAAACGATTTAAAAAAACTGATAAATATGCCGCTCACAAGCTGGGATATGCTGCGTGAGAGCGCAAGGGAGGAATATCCGTCAATGAATGCTTACGGTGCATTCGATAAAGACGGGGAATGGCACACTGTTTCCGAAAACGAAGAATATATTGAACCCGAAATAATCAAAAAATATCGTACAGTGCAATACGGTCATTTGTATAACGGCATAAGTTGAAATTTGTCGAAATCAAATCATGGTAATTTTTGCCTGTATATATTATAATTATCTTGGAGAGATAATTATACATATATAAAACAGCTGTCACATTACTGTAATGTCCGACAGCTGTTTTATTGACCGAGCATGAATACCTGTGATCATGCTATATCCGCAGCCTAATAGCGGCTTATAGTGAGAATATTACAAACAGATTATAATTTTATGAATTTTTTTTGAATAAAATTACGTTAATATATTGACAACAAGGATAAAATTGTATATAATAATAACAGTTAGAAAATCTTTTCAATTTATGTCCTTATAAATAAAAAGAGGGTCGTTTTGCAGTTGATTTAGCGGAACGATTCTTTTTTTGTGCAATAAACACCATTTCCGTGAATATAATGATGAAAGGTCGAGTATATTGGATTGGAGGTCCGATATGTCCCAATTGTCAGAAATGACCCAAAAGCTTGGAGATCCCGATAATTTCAGAAACGATATTGCGGTGGCAGCGGGGCTTATTGCAAATCATTTTCGTCAGAAATATCTTGAACCCATGAATAAACTTTATGCCGAAAAACGCGCGGGCTGTATAAACTCGCCCGATCCGCATATAACGCTTTTGCGCGCATGTAAGCCTTTTATAAGCGATCAGCGCGCTGTCGACAAAATGATAGACGGCATAAGCAGCTGTACGGCGGCGGCTGAGATAATGCGCGGTATCTCGGATATCAGCAAAAAAAACAATGCCGATAACGGTCAGAGAATAAACGGCGCAGAATTGGCTATGTTTTTATTTATAATGGCTTTGATGAGTGAAAGGTAAAAAATCGGTTGCTTAGTTTTTAAAATTATTGTATAATGTAACAAGGTAAAATATTACGAACCGAAAAATCGGCAAACAGGAGCGTACGGCATGAAAAATACATTCGACCTTGAAGAAGAATTGAAAAAACTGCCCGACAAACCCGGCGTTTATCTTATGAAAAATGAGGACGACGAGATAATCTATGTCGGTAAGGCTAAAATACTGAAAAACCGTGTAAGGCAATATTTTCAAAAGAACAAACAGCATTCGGTTAAAGTGCTGAAAATGGTCGAAAATATAGCTTCGTTTGAATATATTGTTACGGGTAACGAGGTTGAGGCGCTTATACTCGAAAATAATCTTATAAAAGAATACGACCCGCATTACAACATTCTTTTGAAAGACGACAAGACCTATCCTTATATCAAGGTCACGGTAAACGAGCTTTATCCGCGTGTTTTTTCAACGCGAAGGCATTTAAAAGACAAAGCAAAATATTTTGGTCCCTATACGTCCGGTCTTGCTGTCAAAGAAACAATAGAGCTTATACACAGGCTTTATCCGCTCAGGCGATGCCGTAAGGTTTTCCCGCGGGAGCTTGGTAAGGAGCGTCCCTGCCTTAATTATCATATAGGTAAATGTAAGGGCGTCTGTAACAGCCTTATGTCGCCCGAAGAGTATATGACATATGTAAACGGCGCTGTGAATATCCTTAACGGCAAGACAAAGGATATTTTGGAAGAATTGACGGAAAAAATGGAGAAAGCTTCCGAA